>JAKIYQ010000087.1:0-3433 GCA_022708465.1 Bacteroidota bacterium
TCCTATTGTCCATGATCTATTAGCAGATAAATTTACAGCAGCTCCACCGCCAGTTATTCCTGTTCCGTTTGCTATTGTTATGGTTCTAGAATCAGGAACCATTGTACCTACCGTTAATGTAGTAGCACCAGCGGCTAACGTTAGTGTACCATTTGCAGCTAATGTTGTAGGATCTATTTGAATATAAAATGCACCTTTAGCTAATCGCAGTCCTGTTATTGTTGGATTAGTAGAAAAAACTATATTTGTTGATGCAGTTCCAGTTGTACCTGTTGCTGATGTTAGATAATTTAATTTTGTAGATGTTGTAGTTAACGCAACAGCTTCATTTAATCTTAATGATGTCCATGTTCCTGTTGGTGTATATGACCCAGCTAATTCTAAAATTGTGTCATTAGCATCTCTTACAGTTTTATCTCTAGTAGTACCAGCCAACATTCCAGTGAATCTAATTAGTCCTGTTGTATTTGGAGATTTGACACTTCCAGAATAACCGGATGCATTTCCAGTTAGACTTCCGGTAATAGTACTTCCTACTATAGTAGCTGTTGACGAATCAAATCTATTGTTTGTTGAATTCCAATACGGAATAGCATTTGTCGTCATTGTATCATTTCTTGTAGCTAATATCTGTAAACTTCCAGCTTCACCTACTTTAAAAAATCCACTATTATCTGTACCAAATAGTAAGTTATCAACGCCATCATATTTAATAACTTCGAGACCAGATATTTCACCAGCGCCTAACGATGATGTTGCACCGTCACGAGTAAGTATTCTATCTTTAGTAGTATATAATTTTTCTGCGTGCGTTTCATAAGTAGAACCATTTTGAATTATATTTCCGTTTACATTAAGATCACCATTTATATGAACCTTGCCACAAAATGTAGAGTCTTTATTATATTCTAATGATCCAACTACAAAGGTACCTGCACCACCAAGAAACGCTATACTAGAATGATGTGTTGAATTCTCACCAACAGTTAAGTTATCATTAACATATATACCGCCATTGAATGTGACACTACTTGTGTCAGAACCAACATATATACCACTTGTGGACGTAGCTAAAAAAAGATTTATTACATTAGCTGGAAACATCGATATAGATGTTGCACTAGATAATATATTTGCACCGTTAATCTCAACGTCATTACTAAACACTGTTGCATTTGTAAATGTTTTATTTCCGGTAATAGTTTCAGTAACATTTCCAGTTGTTCTTACAAAATCTGTGGAGGTTAACCCATCGAATAAATCAGCATTTAAATTAGCAACTTTTGTGGTTGACGTTACCGTTAGTGGTGCTGTTCCTGTAGCTACATTTGATATATAGTGTGAAGCTCGAATGCTACCGTCTACGTCTCTCTTAACATATGTATCTGACACCGGGAGTGTTGATGTGTATATTTCTGACGATAAAAATTGATTAGGATGTATATATGTAATATAATCGCCGCGAACTGTAGATATTGTTGTATTAGCTGGAAATGTTATGATTGCAATAGGAAAATAGTCTGTTTTAATTATAGGTAAACTTAGGCTTGTCCCAGTAACGATAATTACATTGCTCGCTGAGTCTAGACATAGTACATCTTTTCTACCAGAAACAGGAATCGGAAATGTAAAATTATAAGTATCTATTTCATTAGAAACTTGAAGTATTTTACCATTGAATATATATGGTCCACCTGGTAAAATTCTAACGCTTTGATCATAAGGTTCATGTGCAATTACTTTAAATGGAGGATCATAATTTGCTATTTTATTATAATGATTATATGACCATGATTTTCTAGAGTAATCAAATCCTATCAAAACATCGTTTTCATAAATACATTTGCATACAACTAAATCTAGTGGTCTAATATCTATTTCAGATATTGCTTTTATATCCATGAAATTAAATTCAGTATTTTTCCAATCAAATCTTAGTACAACATATTTATTAACTTGTGTAACAAACAATGAAACATCAGAATTTGTTTCAATCCTAACTGTTGCTTTATTCTCAGGAATTTCAAACACGCAAAGTGTTGGGCTTATCAATATATTGTTTTCATCTACTTTGGTAACTTCAGCACCAGAGTAAATGCCATGTGGGTGAAGTTTATGATTTAATTGATTAAACCCTTCAGAGGTTACTTCTTGCTTATATGAGTATAATAATACTTGGTTGCCTACGTTGACTGTTGTACTCAATTGTTACCTCTTATAGAACCCATATAGAACCAGCTGTTGTACTTGATTCTCTAAAAATAGCTTGAGATGATAAATAATTATTAGGGTGTATGTAAGTAATATAATCACCGCGAACTTCAGACATACTTGGGGGCATATGAATTACAGCTATTGGTAACCAATCATATTGAATAATTGGTAGTGGCGCTCCGGCAGAGTTAGGCCCTGAAGCCTTTTTTACAATATTATCAGAAGAATCTATGTATATAATATCACGCCGCCCTGTTGTCGGACCTGTCGTTATTGAAATGTTAGTTTCGGTAGATACAGAAACTAATTTACCATTAAAGAAAAAGGGCCCGCCAGGAGAAACTGTAACTCGGTCAGAATAACCACCACCAGCAGATGTGTTAGGCTTTACATAAAATGGTAAGTTATCGAAGAATCCAAAACGTTTTGCATAACTATAGGTAGCTCTACTATAATCAAACGTAGTGTTCATAGTTAAACCATTAAATGTAGCTCTACCAAAAATAATCATATTGTCAGTAAGTGCCGCTTCATCTACTGCGCTAAAATCCATGTAATTATTTTCGGTATCAATCCATGCGAATGTTCCAACAATATATGGAGCAGATGGGGATACGCTTGTTACCGTTACAGAATCATATGTTTGAATTCTTGTAGTTAATCCTGTTGTACCACTGCTATAATCGTATAAACAAACCATTGGAAATACACTAACAGAGGTATTTGTAACTTTTGATAGTGATCCACCTTCATATATGCCCTTTGGATGTAATTTGTAATTCAAACGATTGAACCCAACAGACACTACATCTTGTCTATAATCGTATGTTAATACTTGACTTCCAACGTTAGTTGATCCCATATCTTCCTCTCTATATTAGATAGTTATTGTATTTTTCTAATAATGAATGCAGTATTTAAGTAATTGTATCTATTGTTAAATCTAATCGGCGGAAAAGTAGCATATGCTAATACATTTTTATTTTGATCTTCTAGCGCTACTTCAGTAACGTCTAATTGATTAGTTGTATTATATGAAACATATATTGACTCGCCCTCGTCAATCACCGGCGTTATTTTATAATCATATGTAACATTTACGCCAGTTCCTACATCAATATCTGTTGAGAATGTTATGTCCAGTACGCCAGTATCATACTGTATTGTGCCCGTACTTATGTACACTCCCGTCAAGGAATTAAACCCATCATCTTTAGCT
>JAKIYQ010000088.1:0-3416 GCA_022708465.1 Bacteroidota bacterium
AAATGTACGTATCTCATCCTGAAATAAAACAATTAAAAGTATGGCGCCAACATTTACCACTTTGTTCATTATTGCACCAAGCAATTCCATCTGAAAAACGTATGACACAAAGAACCAAATGACAATGAAACTAAGCACAGATATGAAAATGTTCATACCGGAGGTTCCCTTCATCAAACGATATACTTGATATAGCAATATTGCTACAATAATGATGTCGAATAGGTCTTTAAGTCTGAATCCAAGTATGCTGAACATGTTTATTATAATTTATTATAGTGTGTGTGTAATTTGATAGTTTCCATTGCTTCTTTGACATCATGTACACGTAATATGTCAATGCCCTCGTCAAGTAGCATGGTATGTAAAACGGATGTACCATTTAATGATTCGCTTGGAGAAGTCTGCAAAACCTTTTGTATCATCGATTTTCTTGATATACCAACTAATATTGGCAACTCAAAAGTATGTAAGGCGTGTAAGTTACGGGCGATATCGTAATTTTCTTCCAGAGTTTTCCCGAAACCGAATCCGGGATCTAAAATGATGTCATTTACTCCAAGCCTCGTTAGTGCATCAATCTGTTTTGAAAAGAAATACATCATTTCAGGAAGTCCACCACCACCCGGATACATTAGTATGTATGGAACTTTGTATTCTGCAACAACATTAAACATTTCATCACATCCTCCCGATACATCATTAATAATATGCACTCCGTATTTTTCTATGCACATTTTTGCAACAGACGGACGAAATGTATCTACAGAAAAAGCGACATCCGGATATTTACTCATTAAAATGGGCAAGTTTTCATCTATTCGTTTTATTTCCTCCGATTCTGAAACTTCTTCTGCTCCGGGTCTTGTAGAGTATGCACCAAAATCTATGCAAAATACACCTGACGGGACTTCCATATTGTATCGGCTTCCCTGAAAAAACGAATCGGGTGTAAAGTTCACTATTGCCATAATCTCGGTTTTGTCAAAACAATGAAGTTTTCCACCGATGTTTATAGACAAATATTGAGATCGTTTGTGCATAAATGTGTAATGATTTGAAAAAACAAGTCATAAATCTTTGCAAAATTAGAAATTATCTGCATCTTTGCAGTCATTTTATCGAAAAACTGAAAAAAATAAAGCAAAACACAATATTAGAGCTCAAAATTAGTTATCTTTGTAGCTACGAATGTAAATTAACCTTGAGTATAAAAATACAATGAAAATGAATCACATTCATCAAATCAAAGGAGTCTTTATTCTAGGTGCTATAGTTTTGGCACTTTCTGCTTGTAATAAGGGTACTTCAAATACCACCGGTTGGAAATATAATGATGCCAAATACGGAGGATTTCAAGTTGTAGATAACTACGAGCAAGATACCCCTCCGGGAATGGTACTTGTAGGTGGTGGTACATTTACTATGGGTCGTGTTAACGAAGATACATACGCTGAATGGAATAACTATCCACGTCGTGTTACTGTTAACACATTCTACATGGATCAATATGAAATTTCAAACCGTGATTGGAAAGAATATGTGTATTGGGTTAATTTGATGTACGGAAGTTCTGTTTCTGAAAAATGTCGTCCTGACTCAACAGTTTGGCGTGAGGAGCTTGCTTATAATGAGCCATACTTGAATTATTATTTTACACACGTTGCATACGAAATGTATCCTGTAGTAGGTGTTTCATGGGAACAAGCTACTGATTACTGCGTTTGGCGTTCTGATCGTGTTAATGAACGTATCTTAAAAGAAAATGGTGTTGTAGATTTTCCTGATTTTGCTGAAATCTACAGAGACTCAACAAAAGAAACTTCAGATACCATAGCAAAACAGAAAGTATTTAATACAGCTAAATACCTTAAAAGTAATGAATATAATCCGGATCTCAAAAAGAGTTCTGTAAAAACAGAGTTCGGTGATGTTCGTAAAACTAATATGTCTGATGGTTTGTTACTTCCTGAGTATCGCCTACCGACCGAAGCAGAATGGGAATTTGCTGCATACGGTATCACATCTGAAGAAGGCATGGAAAATTATGAAGCAAAACGTATTTACCCTTGGGATGGCGCTCAAACAAGAAATCCTAATAAAAAGGCTCGTGGTAAAATCTTGGCCAACTTCGCAAGAGGTAGAGGTGATATGATGGGTGTTGCCGGAGATTTAAATGATAAGGCAACAATAACAGCACCTGTAAATGCATTCTGGCCTAATGATATAGGTCTGTATAATATGGCCGGTAACGTTAACGAGTGGACAATGGATGTTTATCGTCAAACAACTACAGATGAGGTTCAAGAATACAATCCATTCCGTGGTAACGTATACATGGCTCCTGTAAAAGATTCTTTGAACAAATTTGAATTAGATAGTCTTGGTCGTCTTAAATATGCTGTTGAATATTCGAAAGAAGATAGCATGGCAGCGTATGCTAAATTAGATGTACGTAACTACAATGATGGTGATGCACGAAGCAGCTATAGCCGTGACAAATGGAAAGAAGTTATTGATCCTGATTTAGCTACAAAACGTTTGTATGATGCTGACGAACCCACTGATCCTGAAAGTCTGTTGACAACTAAGATTTCAAATACATCTCGTGTTTATAAAGGTGGTAGCTGGAAAGATCGTTCATACTGGTTAAGCCCTGCAACACGTCGTTATATGGAACAATCAAAACGTTCTAACGATATAGGTTTCCGTTGTGCCATGAATCGTGTAGGTTCTGATAAGGGTAATAATTCTAAAAAGTAATCTGAAATAATAAGATATTAAAAGGATAGCTTCCGGCTATCCTTTTTTTTATATATTAAGAGTCTGTTTTATGAATATAGAAACTACAACATTATCGAATGGAATTAGGCTTATTCATGTGCGCTGTAAGGGTGATGTAGCTTATTGCGGAGTGATGGTAAATGTAGGAACACGTGATGAGTTGGAATCCGAAAATGGTATGGCACATCTAACAGAACATATTCTATTTAAGGGTACTGAAAAAAGAAATTATATTCAGATAATAAATAGAATTGAAGATGTTGGAGGCGAAATGAATGCCTATACAACAAAAGAAGAGACAACAATATATGCACTCTTTTTAAAACGTTATCTTGAACGTGCAATGGAGCTTATTGTAGATATGATTTTCAATTATAAATTTGATGAGAATTTATTGCAAAAAGAAAAAGAGGTTGTTGCAGATGAAATAGATTCATATACAGATAATCCATCTGAACTTATATTAGACGATTTTGAAGATGAACTATTTGCAGGACATTCCTTAGGAAGGAATACATTAGGCTCTAAGAAAATACTGTCAAAAATTACTGTAGATGCTCTAAAATCTTTTATCGGCAGATGTTATACTACCGACGAAATGGTATTTTACAGTATGGGTGAGTTTAGTTTTG
>JAKIYQ010000089.1:0-3406 GCA_022708465.1 Bacteroidota bacterium
TTTCGAAAGCTACCAAGCAAATCGTTTGAAATGTCGTTATCGTGTAGATAAAAAAACGGCATTATGTCACACATTAAATGGTAGCGCATTGGCATTGCCGCGTATAGTTGCTGCATTGCTGGAAAATAATCAAACACCTGAAGGAATACGTATTCCGAAGGCTCTTGTGCCATATACCGGATTTGATATGATTAAATAAAAAAGCATTATTATGCCGGTAGCCCTATATCCAATGAAATTTAGATCCATCCTCAAACAGGTGTTGTGGGGTGGCTCGAAAATATGTTCTTATAAGAATCTGGATGTGCAAGAATCCAAGGTTGGTGAAAGTTGGGAAATCTCTGATGTAAAGGGTAGCGTTTCTGTGGTTGCAGAAGGACCATTGGCCGGTATGAATATTGATGATTTATTAGAAAAATATCAGGAACTTTTTGTTGGAGAAAAAAATTATCAACGTTTTGGAAATGAATTTCCCTTGTTGGTTAAATTTATTGACGCTGAGCAGGACTTATCTGTGCAAGTTCATCCGAATGATGAGATGGCTCGTAAGAGGCATCAATCTAATGGAAAGACAGAGTGGTGGTATATACTAGACTCTAAGCCAGATGCTTATTTGTATGCAGGATTTAATCAGAACACCAATAAACAGGCATTTTTTAAAAGTTTAAATGATCATTCTGTATGTGAATTATTGAATAAGGAGATGGTACAACCCGGCGATGTGTTTTTTTTGCCGGCAGGTCGAATTCATTCAATATGCAGCGGAATTTTCTTGGCTGAAGTGCAACAAACTTCAAATGTAACTTATCGTGTATGGGATTATAATAGAAAGGATGCTAATGGTAATTTACGTGAATTACATACTGATTTGGCATTGGATTCCCTAGATTATCATCATTATAAACAATACAAAACTTTATATAAAACTCGACTAAATAAACAGATTAAACTGCAAGAATGTTCTTATTTTACAGTTAATCTTGTTGAGGCCGATACCTTTATGTCTTTTGATTACAAGGGTCTAGACTCTTTTATTATATGGATGTGTGTTGAAGGAAGTGCAGTATATGCTTCTTCAAAGAAACACAAGGGACATATTACAAGAGGAGAAACCATATTATTCCCGGCTTGTGACCAACCTGTAGCAGTGATACCTGAAATAGATAGGGTGAAATTTTTGGAAATTTATGTGGAATAATTTGCTTGTTTATTGAAAAAATAGTTATACCTTTGTGCTGCTTTTGCGGGATGTAGCGCAGTCCGGTAGCGCGCCTGGTTTGGGACCAGGTGGTCGCAGGTTCGAATCCTGTCATCCCGACATAAAAAGACTAACTTTTAAGGTTAGTCTTTTTTTATTTTGTTTATTTATCTGCTTTAAAATCACCTACTAATACTTCGCACATAGGTTTTGACCAGTATTTTTGGGCCGTGTTTAGCAGCTCGTTAGGAGTTATAGTTTTTAAAACTTGATTAAATCTGGTATAGTATGAAAAATCCAAATTGTTTGCCAGTAGTCCTATTAAAGTATCTGATATATATAGCGGATGCTCAAATGCGGTACCAATGTTAGTTATATACAGGTTTCTAACAGTTTGTAGCTCCTCATCACTAACAGGATATTGCAGTAAATTATTTATTTCGTCATGTATTGCAGCTACAGTTTCAATTGCAACTTCGTTTTTGGTACGCGTGTTAATAGAAAAATGTGCCTTGTTTAGATATGATGCTATATGTGCAGATATGCCGTATGTGTATCCTTTTTCTTCTCTGATGCTCTGATTAAGTCTGCTGCCAAAGTAGCCTCCCAAAACACATGTTAATATTTGCATGGAGTAGGAGTCAGGATGATTGTTGGGTGCCGACAATTGACCTATTGAAATTCCGGTTTGTAAAGAACCTTCATGGTGTATGCGTATGCACCCTGTTTTTGGAGTTTCGCTTAACCAAGTATGTTCAATTATATTTTTTTTATTCCATGCTTCCGAACCAAATGTTTGCTCAATGTATTTAACAAGCGAATCGTTTACAAAGCCTGATAATACTATTGTACAATTATTTGAGCAGTAATTTTTAGAGTGAAAATCGTTAAGCATATCGCTACTTATCTCGTAGTATGCAAGTTCTTTGTGTGAACTATATGGGTGATTCTTTCCATATATTGATTCGCGCAATTGTTGATTTGAAATCAGATTAACTTTTTGTTGCTCTGTCTTAAACTGTGCGATTCCTTTATCCAATAAGCATTTTAGTCTATCTTCAGGAAATGTCGGATAAAAAATAATTGAGCGTACAATACTTAATAATTTGTTGACGTGCTTTTCTAATGCTATAAGGCTTATTACTGTATGAGAAACATTGGTATTTGTAACTAATATAGCACCATGGAAGTCTATTCGTTCGGCAATGTCGTTGGCTGTATAGTCTTTACTGCCTTCTTTTAACATGGCTGATGTAAATACCGGTACTAAAGGGTTTTCGTGGTCTTGTTTACCCGTTTTTATCACCAAATCGATGCGACAAATTTGTTCTTGTGTGCTTGGAAGTATGTAGCAATCTATACCATTTGAAAATGTAGTTTTGTCGGTTTTAGGAACCGAAATATTATTTTCAAAAATGATATTTGGTTTTTTCGAACGATCTAACATTATAAATCCTCCTCACCAAACCAATCATCATCAAATTCTTCCTTCTCCTTATCGTTGTCGAGGTCAAAATCTATACTCGAGTCAAGTTTATCTTCTTGTGCAATAATCTTCACGTCCATTGATCTGTGAGTCATTGACATAACAATGTCTTTGTCTAATTCGTTCCAAAGTAAGTCCTTTAGAGTGTCTATTCCTTTGCCACTAACGGATGATATAAACACAGTAGGTATGTCAGGAAGGTTTTTAGAGATGGCACATTCCAATTCGTCATCTAATAAATCAGATTTTGTAATGGCTAATACCCGCCCTTTGTCTAATAGTTCAGGATTGTATTGTTCTAATTCATTTATTAGAATATCATACTCTTTGCAAATATCGTCAGTGTCTGCCGGTATCATAAATAGTAATACAGCATTGCGTTCAATATGACGTAAAAATCGCAATCCAATACCCTTGCCCTCATGTGCTCCTTCTATTATACCCGGAATGTCAGCCATGACGAATGACTTATTGTCTCTATATGCCACGATACCCAGGTTTGGTTCTAATGTAGTAAATGCATAATTAGCAATTTTGGGTTTGGCTGCTGAAACGACAGATAATAATGTAGACTTTCCCGCATTAGGAAATCCGACTAAGCCAACGTCAGCTAGAACTTTTAATTCTAAGATTATTGTACGTTCAATTTGTGGTTCTCCCGGTTGTGCAAATCGTGGAGTTTGCATTGTTGATGTTCTGAAGTGCCAATTTCCTTGACCTCC
>JAKIYQ010000090.1:0-3381 GCA_022708465.1 Bacteroidota bacterium
CACAATATTCTTTCGCATAGCCTTTTCGAATAACTCCAAGTCGTTTTGAAGAGCTAAGTTTAGTGCGGGCTCGACTGCCACATATAAGAAAACATAGTCCGGAGAATTGATTCCATATAGTGAGGGATAATTTTTACCACTTAGCTCCTGGATATGTTTATTAATGCTTTGAAGATGCTCGTTTAAAGCGATCTTGCGTTGGTTGTCGTCTTCTGCATTGAAGTATCTTTCGTATGCAGTTAGAGATACCTTGCTATCAATTATAAAGTTTTTATTATCGGGTAGGTTGATAATAAAGTCGGGACGAACATTTGTATTTTCGTCTGTTTTATAGTTTGGCTGACACAAATAATGAATACCTTTCTGAAGACCTGATTTCTCAAGAAGTGTTTCAAGTTGCATTTCGCCCCAATCGCCTTGTAATTTACTGTCGCCCTTTAAAGCCAATGTAAGTTTTTGAGCATCATCGCTAATTTTAATATTGGCTTTTACAATTTGCTCTAATTCTTTTCGTAAACTCTCTTTTTCACGTGTTTCGTTGTTATATGTATCGTCAACTTTCTTTTCAAATGACTGAATTTTTTCTTTTAAAGGATTAAGAATGCTGCCGATCTTTTCCGCGTTCATTTCGGAGAATGATTTGGTTTTTTCTTCCATAATTTCTCCTGCCATTAAGCGAAACTCCTTATTTAAGTCTACTCTAATACGCTCAATTTCTTCTTTTTGTGAGTCAAGCTTTTCTTGTAAAGCATCATTCTTGCTTTTATATTCAGCTGATATTTTTATATTTTCTTGCAGTTCGTTTTGCTTTTGCTCTAACTGCTGCTTTGTTTCGGTTAAATGCTTTGATAATATGCGATATACTATTATAACTATAATAACGCCGAGGGCTAAGCCTATTAGTAAAAATGTGATGTTTGACATGGTGTGTAGTGTGTAATTGTTTAATCGTGTAATTGTGTAATTGTTTAATTGGTTAATCGGCCAATCGTGTAATGTGTAATTGTGTAATTGTTTAATCGGTTAATCGTGTAATCGGCCAATCGGTTCACCAATTTATTCGATAATGCGATACCGTTTCATAAATGCGTTGTAGGGGCGAATTGCATTCGCCCTTCACATTCGAAATGCACAAATGTTTCGAAATGAATAACTGCAACACGACGCAATCGTAGGGGCATGCCATGGCGTGCCCTTCACATGAAATACGCGACGATTTATCGAACAACGTGTATATAAATTATACATTTCAACATTGAATTTATATTTATAGCATTGTGAATTTGATGGGCACGCCATGGCATGCCCCTACAAAATCGACCAACGAAACATAATCACACCCCGAATCCCACGGGCGAATGCAATTCGCCCCTACACATTACACATTACACACCCCTAACCCTTCACCTCTCACCCCTCACCCTTCACCTATTTCCTGGGTATCAGCACTTTTCCTGATGCAACCATCTTGCTTGCATCTTGTAAATGTACATCTTGATCGTCAAAAAATATGTGTGCGTTAAATGCTTTCAAAACCTTATCCTTTGAGATGCCTCCTAAAAAGAAAGCTTCATCAACATATACGTCCCAATTGCGTAGAGTGTTGATTACACGCATGTGTGACGGACTGTTGCGGGCAGTAACTATTGCGATGCGTATAGGCGTTGATTCAATATCACCAGCCTCTGTCATGTACGATTGTATTTTAGAAAGCGTACGTAAAAATTTAGCGTGAGGCCCTTCCTTTAGTGGCACTTGCGCATTTTTTTCTTCATTTTTTGCAAAAGCTTCAAGTCCCTGTGTTTTATATATCAGTTCAGATTCTTCCGAAAATAGTACAGCATCAGCATCAAATGCGATTCTAACTGTAGATGTATCGGAATTCATATTTTCGGGTGGGTCCAAAATAATTGCCGCAGCAGCTGTTTTTGAATCAATAACACTTTGCACATCTTCTTCGTTTTTCGATAGAAATAAATCCACTCCGAAAGCCTCCATATATGGCGCAATTGCTTCCCCTCCGGTAAACGCAGACCGTGTTATATCTAATTTCAATGCTTTTATCGAATTAAGTACGCGAACACCCGTTTCAGGACTATTCCGCGACATAACGATAACTTCAACCAAACGCTGTGTGGTAGATAATTTATTGAGGTTAAGTAGAGCTTTTACAAGATAGAAAGCAGTTCCCGGTTCGAGTACATCGTTTTCTTTTGCTTTTTGTGTTTTGCGATAGGCGTCAATACCTTCATTTTGAAACAAACCTTCTTCTGCCTCAAGGTTAAATAGTGTGCGTGAGGATATTCCAACGACCAAGGTATCTGAAAAATTTATCGGCATGTAATAAAAAAAGTTTATTTCCGTTATAAAAAGGTGATTGTGTGGTAAATCAATTTGTTTACCTTTGTACCGCAAATATACAAAATAATGGCAACTAAAAAAACAATATTCCTAACCGGCGTAACTGGTGTAATGGGATCTGCAGGGTTGAAAGAACTTCTAAAACGTAGAGATCGTTTTAATATAGTAGTATTGGCGCGTCCAAGCAAAGTTAATCTTAAAAAGCTGGCTTATCTTGAAGGTATTGATGGAGTACGAATAGTATGGGGCGATTTGATGAATTATGATGATGTGCTAAAAGGAGTAACAAGTTCTGATTATGTGCTACATGTAGGTGGAATGGTATCTCCGGCTGCCGATTATTTTCCCAAGAAAACTTTAAAAGTTAATATAGGTGCGGCTAAGAATGTAGTTAAAGCAGTTTTAGCTCAACCAAATGCCGATAAAATTAAAGTCGCATATATCGGTTCTGTTGCACAAACTTCAGATCGTAGTGAACCTATTCATTGGGGACGCACAGGCGATCCTGTATGTATCAGTGTTTATGATCATTACGCTATTTCTAAAACTTTGGCAGAACGTGAATTCGTTGAGTCAGGCTTAAAAAACTGGGTTTGCCTTCGTCAATCAGGTATTTTGTATGCTGATATATTGAAAAATTATGATCCTATTATGTTTCATGTCCCACTTCGTGGAGTTTTAGAGTGGGCAACAGTTGATGATTCAGGACGTTTATTAGCTAATTTATGCGAGGATGATGTACCTGCAGAATTTTGGAACAGATTCTATAATATTGGCAGTGGGAAAGAATATCGTTTAAGTAATTATGAATTTGAGTGCAAATTACTGAAAGCAATTTCGTGTCCCTGTCCACAAAAAATATTTAATCCGGAGTGGTTCGTTTTACGTAATTTCCATGGACAGTGGTATTTAGATTCAGATGTATTGGAAAATTATTTGCATTTTAGAGCTAATATTCCTGTAGATGATTACTTTAAACAAATGAGCAAAGAAGTGCCTTGGTTCTATCATTTAGCAAAG
>JAKIYQ010000091.1:0-3366 GCA_022708465.1 Bacteroidota bacterium
GGGAACATCATTACGACATCCCCTACTCATTATTTCATATAGGCTGAATTTATAAACCGAAAGCCTTTTTTATTGCATCAACCATATCCGTTTTTTCCCAAGTAAACAACTCTACTTTGCGTTTGATGGAACGACCATCAGAACTTGTAAATGTTTTTTCAACTACTGTCGGAGTCCTACCAACGTGACCATAAGAAGCAGTTTCCTCGTAAATAGGATTACGCAATTTAAGACGATCTTCTATAGCCTTTGGGCGCATATCAAATAAAGTCTCAATTTTAGACGCTATTTCACCATCGCTTAAAGACACTTTTGAAGTATTATATGTATTTACATAAAGATTAATCGGCTTTGCCACTCCTATAGCATAAGCAACTTGAACAAGCACCTCATCAGCCAAGCCGGCTGCAACCATATTTTTTGCTATATGACGTGCAGCATAAGCAGCAGACCTATCAACCTTTGAAGGATCCTTTCCGGAGAAAGCACCACCGCCATGAGCACCTTTGCCGCCATATGTATCCACAATTATTTTTCTGCCCGTTAAGCCTGTATCTCCATGAGGACCTCCAATAACGAATTTTCCGGTTGGATTTACAAACAACTTATAATCGTCCTTGTTTAATGCCTTGTATTTTGAATCTTTAGACATTACACGAGGTATCAAAATTTCTCGAACATCCTTTTCAATAACAGCAAGCATCTTTGCATCATCATTCAAAAATTCATCGTGCTGAGTTGAAATAACAATAGTATCAATCCTCACCGGCTTATTGTCATCACTATACTCTACGGTTACTTGAGATTTTGCATCAGGTCGTAAATATGTCATTTCCTTACCCTCATGGCGTATAGCAGCTAATTCTAAAAGCAAAGCATGAGATAAATCAAGAGCTATAGGCATCAAATTATCTGTTTCGGCACAAGCATAGCCAAACATCATACCCTGATCTCCGGCACCCTGATCGTACGGATTTTCGCGCTCAACTCCGCGATTTATATCATCAGATTGCTCGTGAATTGCAGACAAAACACCACAAGACTCGGCTTCAAATTTATATTCGCTTTTTGTGTAACCGATACGTTTTATAACATGGCGTGCCACAGTTTGCACATCGACATAAGCATCGGTCTTAACCTCTCCGGCCAAAATTACTTGACCTGTAGTTACCAAAGTTTCGCAAGCCACCTTTGAATTAGGGTCTTGTACTAAGAAATTATCAAGCAAAGCATCCGAAATTTGGTCAGCTATCTTATCAGGATGACCTTCAGAGACTGATTCAGAAGAAAAAAAATAAGCCATAACAATTAAATTAATTTACAAATTTTGTTGTATATGGATTTGAATTAACCGAACGGCAAAAAAGAAGTCGTTTTTAGCATTTTTTTGCGTGGTTGCAAGCTAGTTCAAATCCATCCACGATTACGGCTACAAAGTTATGATTAATTTTTATACTAACACATATATAAATAGATAAAATTTACATAAGACAATTTAATATAGTCATAATCTTCTCATAACCTGCACGTTGCATAGCCGAGTTCCTAAATATCCTGTTAAACTTCGATTTATCCAAATTCACCCAATCTTCATTAGTCCAATTTAAAAAATCAAGTGCTTTCAGTTCTTCATGATTCGAACTATGAGCAAAACGTAAATTCCACGGACACACTGACTGACATTTATCGCAACCAAATAGCGTATGAGTAGAGCGTAAAGCCTCATCTTGACTTCTATCATCCTTACTCTCTACTGTTATATACGACAAACATTTTCTGGCATCCATTTGATATTCCTTGTACAAAGCATTTGTAGCACATTCGTCTATGCAACGCTTGCAATTGCCGCAATGAGTTGATAAATCAGGCTTGTCGTACACTAATTCTTTATCGGTAACAATCTCAGAAATAAAGCAATAGCTGCCGAATCGTTTATTAATAAGAGTAGTATTTTTACCAATCCAACCTAAACCGGCTCGCACTGCCAAACGTTTTTCAAGCAATGGCGCAGAATCGCAAAAACATTGCTGCTCATCCAACTTAATTTCAGGGATTTGAGAAACGACTTGCTCTAACTTTTGTTTTATAATATGGTGATAATCATTGCCGTATGCATATTTAGCAACCTTAGGCGCAGAAGCCGATTGCAATCTTTCGGGCATATAATTATATAATAAAACTATAACTGACTTAGCACCATCTATTAATTTTGACACATCAACTCTTTTCTCAAAATAATTGTGCATGTAATTCATTGAACCTGCATAACCTGCCGACAACCAAGAATCGAGATAGGCTCTATCCTCTTCCAATAATTCAGCTTTAGTTATGCCAACAGCATCAAAACCGACTTGTATTGCAGTTTCTTTGATTTTTTGAGTTAAGGCTGATGCATCCATATCTTTATGAATATATTTTTCTGATTATGCTTATACGTAATGATGCCGGTATTATACCCATTAACCAACAAATAAATTTATATGATAATCCGGGCACTAATATCGGCTTAACACTACTTCCGTTTATTTGACACGAAACTGCATCTGCTATTTGAGCCGGCGACATACCATTCTGTTCATCATGTTCCATTATTCCAACAGCTTTTTTCATTTTATCCTTATAACATGATGAATCTAGTTGTGATGCTTTTGTAAAACATCTGGAAGCTGTAAAATCTGTTTTTGTATCTCCCGGCAAAACGCAACCACATTCTATGCCAAACTCCTTAACCTCCATTGCAAGTGCTTGCATATATATTAATAATGCAGCTTTACTTGCCGAATAAAATGCCTGGAATGGTATTGGAACTATTCCTGCAACAGAGTCTGTTGCAATGATGCGTCCATATTTTTGCTGCCTAAATATTGGCAAACATACACGAATAGTATTCACCGCACCAAAGAAATTTGTTTCCATTTGAAATCTAGCCTCTTCATCAGAGGTATCTTCAATGGCTCCTGCAATTCCATTACCTGCATTACAAATAACGGCATCCAAATGAGATTCTTTACTAAGTATTGTATCAACAGCTTTGCGTATTGATTCTTCGTTGGTTACATCCATACAAACTCCGCAGATACAACCTCCTGACTGACTATCTTGTCGGTCTGCAACTAAACGTCTAGAAGCTGCATATACTTTATGCCCTTGCCACATTAGCAATTCAGAAACGGCCAAACCTATACCTGCACTGGCTCCTGTCAATAATATTATTTTTGGATTGATTTTCATATTTTGTCTTCTATTTTTACGTGTTAATATAAAGCATCAAAAGTACAATTTTAAACCAACATATCAAACTCTACTGTTCTGCCGAAAAATACATTTCAAATTATTTTGATTTAAATACAATTTAAACAGCTGTTT
>JAKIYQ010000036.1:0-15017 GCA_022708465.1 Bacteroidota bacterium
AATCGATCATAGCGCTAATGAATCTGATACGATCATAGAATTTTATATCTGCAACTGTAATACGTTTTTGCCTGATTATTCCCATATCAAGCAAATATTGGCGTTTTGTGCCAGGTAATAAGTAAGCATCCGGCGTAAACAAACCGTCAGACGATTCAAAAATTAAGTTAGCGGCAAAAGCATCGGTCACTAAGCCATTTTTGACGATGATTATATCGTCACAGCCTGATTGATCCAAAAGTTCGTTTAGACGTGCGCGATCTGTGTATTTATAATCATATTCGATATCGTCTGCAGTAATTGGTCTGACAGTAGTTATACGGCGCAAGGAGTATGGAATAAACTCTATATTTTCTACACCGGCCTTCCCGTAAATCAACCTGCATTTAAACAGCCCATTATTAAAATCGTCGGTTATGCCGGCTAAAGTCGAAACGAGGTCAATTTTTAAGCCTTCGAACTTCGTCAAAGTCCTATCTATACGAGCCTGATGATATGGCAAGTTATAAATAATGCCGTCTTTGATTTTTATCGCTTCACTAAATTGCAGTTTCATATAATTGGCAGATAAATTTTCTTTAATACTTCGTCGTATTCGATTTTGTGATCACTATTTATAGTAATACCGCCGCCACTATGGAAAAATAGTTTGTTTTCGTCTTGAACAATAAAACGTATAAGCACGGCTGTATCTAACTCGCTCCCATCAAAATAACCGAATACTCCGGTATAATAACCCCTAGCTTCCGGTTCGGCTTTATGAATCAGATTGACCGTTGATTGTTTTGGAGCACCCGAAACCGAACCTGCCGGAAGCATTCGAAATACGATATCGCCCAAGTGTGACAAATTATCTTTAGGTAATCGACCCGTGATTTCGGAACTGACCTGTAAAATGTCTCCGTTATGGGTTTTTATTCGGTCTATATAACGGAATCGTTCAACTTGCACATCCTCGGCCACCATACCGATATCGTTTCTCATCAAATCTACAATCGTATTATGCTCTGCTGTTTCTTTTGGGTCGCCAAGTATAACACATTTAGCATTAGAAACCTCGGCACTTATTGTTCCTTTCATGGGATTGGTAGATATTGTGTCATTTGCTATCCTTATAAATCGTTCGGGCGAAAAGCAGACAAATTTTCCCGGTATATAAAGTCCGTATGGCGAATTACTCAACAGAAATATTTCTTCCAAACTCAAATTTGTTTGTACTGGTGTTCTGACTGTAAGATTAGTCAAATATGAATCCCCGCGCATTAATCCCTGCATAATAATATCAAAGCGATCTTTGTATTCTGATAATGTTATCGGCTGTGCAGATAAGTCTATGAATGTTGATAATAGCTTTGATTGTTGCGAGACTTTAGCTGTCGGTGTGCGAAACAATACTTCTGTTTGATGCAATGGGTTTTCAATAAAAATTCCCTCTTTCATATCGAAGTCCACAGCGAACAAAAACGGAGTTTTCATCCGTCCACAATCGTTCATGCGTTTTTTTACTTCTACTGCTCTCATAGTTGATTAAGGTTTAAGAAGTTCGACATAATGATTTTTCCATAGTCAGTCATGAACGATTCGGGGTGAAACTGCACTCCGAATATATTGTATTCACAATGCGATATAGCCATAATATTTCCGGCGTTATCAGCAGCAGTTATTTTTAAACAATCAGGTAGGTTCTCACTCGAAACGCACCATGAATGATATCTGCCTGCCATTATATTACTCTGCATTCCTCGGAATATATCGGTATGATCGGTTATCGAGATTTCCGATTGAATACCATGAGCTGGTCGTGTCAGATTATAGGTAACAGCTCCGTAGCTTTCTGCAATAATTTGATGCCCAAGGCAGATACCTAATATTGGTATTTGTTGTTCATAACTGCGAATAATCTTATGAAATTTCTTTGCTTCGGCAGGAGTGCCGGGGCCGGGAGATATAATTATTCGGGTGGAATCGGCTAATTTTTTTTCAGTAATCCCATTACTAGAGCATACTTCTACTGAATCATTATTATTACAAACCGACTTAATTAGATGTAGCAGATTATATGTGAATGAATCATTATTGTCTATTAAAAGTATCTTCATATATAAGCAATTACTTTGCAAAGATAAGTCCTTTCATTCACACTGCAGCAATAAATCCTTTCGGTTATCTTTTGCCAACCATACCCGAACGTAAAAATGGATAAAATCAAGCCGTTTACATTTATATTTGTTAATGTCAATATAAATTTCTCATAAGTGGTCTTATGAAAATATATTAATTCAAATAAAATATTGAGCAAAAATAAACATGAGAAATATGTTTTTATTACCTTTACAATAAAAAACATGAACTTTATCGGACTTGCTATAGGAATATGTACATTCCTTATAATAGGCTTATTTCATCCCATTGTTATTAAGTTTGAGTACTATTTTGGAGTTAAAATATGGTGGGTATTTTTGTTGTGTGGAATATTATTTACAGTGTTATCTCTATTTTTGAGCAGCACATTTTGGTCGGTATTAGCAGGAGTATTTGCATTTTCGAGCTTTTGGTCGATAAAAGAAATTTTTGAACAAAGAGAACGGGTTCGTAAGGGCTGGTTTCCTAAAAATGAAAAAAGAAAAAATTAGCAATGCTCATCACAATGACTGTCCGACTGTTCAAATTCGAGTGTCGAATGGCTGATGTTTGCTTTTAATAAGTTCTTTTTGATTCGTTCTTTGATTGTTTCCATTTTGTCAATTGAACTTGGCACGATATGTACGGTTAAGGCATTTTGTGTTGTACTTATTGCCCAAACATGTAAGTGATGGCAACTCTTTACTCCTTCATCTGAGCAAATGATTTTTTCAATTTGTTTTAAATCAATTCCTGAAGGTACGCCATCTAACGAAAGCCTTAGGCTGTCGTGTAAAAGATTCCATGTTGAAACAGTTATGATGCATGCTACAATTAAACCTATTATGGGGTCAATAACGTACCATCCTGTATAATTAATGACAATACCCGAAATTACAACTCCAACAGATACTAAGGCATCCATCGCCATGTGTAAATATGCACCCTTTACATTAAGGTCTTTTTCTTTGTCTTTCATGAAAAGCCAAGCGGTAAATGCGTTTACTATTACTCCGGCTCCGGCAACCCATGCAATTACGTCACCTTCAATAGCCTGAGGATTGAAGAATTTTTCAATACTTTCTGCAATAATTATTCCTACTGCAACTAATAAAATAACAGCGTTTACCAATGAAACCAATATGGTGCTTTTTTTGTACCCATATGTGTATTTGTTATTTGCTTTTAAATGAGCTAGTTTAAAAGCTATTAAAGCAAGAATTAGGCTTGCTGTGTCGCCAAGATTGTGACCGGCATCCGAAAGTAGACCGATAGATCCGTATGCAAATCCGGCAACTGCTTCTATAATAACATAAAGCGCATTGATTGCAATACCTATGATAAACGCTTTGTTTAAAGAGTCAATTGTAGCTCCGTGATCGTGATGATGATGTTCGTGTGCCATGTTATTGTGTCTATAAATTATATTTCCGAATGTAAAAATTTTTGACGCATTTCTTCCGGAAATTTTTCTATAGCGTAACGCAAAAGAGTTCGTGGAAGTTCTTTGTATCTATTATTTTCTGTAAGGAATTTGTATTCGACCTCAAAATTACGTTTGCCGATCTCGCGAAGCATCCAACCTGCAGCTTTTTGTATCAAATCATGTTTGTTGTTTTGTAAAATTGAGATGATTGATAATGCATCTTTAAAATCATTTTTGCGAATATATATTATGGTAGATACAATTGATATTCTTTGTTCCCATAGTAGATCGCTGTTTGCCCATTTGTATAGAAGTTCTCTTGATTGGTTCTCTAAATGGGTACCAATAATGTTTGGGGCAGTTAGGTCAACCAAATCCCAACTATTAATATATTTTGTTGATTTACAATATAAATCGAAAATTGCTTGCTTTTGGTCTGGTTTTGCCTTCTTGTACATGGCAACTAATAACAATAATGCAGTCAACCTACATTCATGATATTCGTCTGCAATAAGAATTTCTATTTCAGATAGTTCTATGCTTTTTACCCTCTTTAACAAACTTCGTTGTGTTTCAACCGAAACGCCTATAAATTTATCACCTTCGCCATATTGTCCTTTGCCGGTTTTAAAAAAAGATGATAAAATAGCTTTCTTTTCGGGAATTGCATTCCGCAAAAGCTCTTCTTTGATTTCAGATGCTGTTATCATATTAATAAAAAACTATTAGACCTTATTCAAGTATTTTTACTGTCATTTTAATATCTTGCTTAGGCCTGTCTGAAGCATTTTTTTCTACGGCTGCAATCTTATCGATCACCTCTATACCTTCTACAACTTCGCCGAAAACGGTATATTCATTGTCAAGAAAAGGAGTTCCTCCTATTGTTTTATAATCATTTCTCATCTGTTCAGGCATCTTATAAGATTTGCTTGCAAATTCAGATTCTAATTGATTTATTAGTTGATTTTGAAGTTTCTCAATACCAATAGAATCCTTCTTGATTCTAAGATTTTTAATTTCGGCAGAATGTTCGTTTGCTAATTGGTAGAAACGAGTTTGTTTTGCCGTATTCAACATTCTATTTTCAAGTTGTTCTATTTCTTTGTCGTTGTAAGTTTTACCCTCAACAATATAAAACTGACATCCTGATGATGCTTTCTTTGGATTAACTTGATCGCCTTGTCTGGCAGCAGCTAAGGCACCTTTTTTGTGATAATATTTAGGATATGCAAATTCTGCAGGAATAGTGTAACCAACATCACCGGCCCCCAATTGTTTACCGACAGGCGCATTTTTTGATTGAGGGTCGCCTCCTTGTATCATAAAATCTTTTATTACCCGATGGAAAAGTAAGTCATTATAAAACCCCTGTTTTACTAATTTGATAAAATTGTCGCGATGTAATGGGGTCTCATCATAAAGTTTAACTGTAATATTACCGTAAGATGTACTGATTTGAATCATTGTATTTGTTTTTAATTGTGAATAGCAGCAACTAAGAATGCTTATAATAAAACATGCTATGCATATTAATCTTTTTTTCATGGAACACCGGTGTATTGTCTATAAATGCGGTTATAATCTTTGCTTTCCAAATAAATTGCAAGCCAACTATCTAAACTATCTTTCAAGATAGTTGATGCAGGATTTATTCCCCAAGAATAGTTTTGAGTAAAACTGACAGCCGTTCCCATATCTATTGTAGGGAAATCTTTTAGTAGAACTCGAGCTACAAATTCATCACATACCGTGTAGTCGATATTCTTTTCAACAATCATTTTAAATAAATCTGATGGATCAGCATTTGGTATTTCTTTGATATGTATTGTATCTCCAATTTCTTTTGATAGATGCTCGATTCGTTGTTTGTATATGGTACCAGGCAAAATATATAGTGTTTTGCCTGCTAAATCAAGTTGATTCCTGATAAATTGGGTAGTATCTGTTTTACTTTTCTTACGTTGTATAAGCATTTGTCTGCTTGTAAAAACAGGTATGGTATAACTAATTTTGTTTTTTAGTTGGTCGTATACGGGAATATGCCATACTAATACATCAATTTCATTTGCATCAAGCATTTCCATTGCTTTAGACAAATCATTTTCTTCTACAAATTCAACTTTTAGATTGTGGTCTTCTGCAAATCGTTCAATCATTTTTACTTGTAAACCGACAATGCTATCCATATCAATTACTCGGTAACTCATTTTGTTTGGCTCAACAATTACTTTTAGCGTGCCGTTTTTGACAATTTGCGGATAATCATGTGCAAACATAGCTTTGTTGTTCTTGTAGAATGCCATAAAAATAGCAATTACAAATACAAGTAAAAGGCAACATATTGATATAATAATATGTTTGCGTTTTGCCATCTTTTTTAATAATTCGTCCATAATAATTAGTTATAAAAATTCCAAGAGATGCCAACCTTAAACATACCCGGATTAAGCGGGTAGTGGGGAACTGCAAAATATGTAGGTTCCATAAATATCTGAGAAAAATTGTAATACATCAAGAATACTCTAAATTGTTTAAGGTGCATATTTAAATATACATTCATCAGAGGATAATTACCGACTAAAGTTTCGTTTTGTAAATAGAATTGGCCTGTAGCAGGCATATATGCATTAGCATAGTATGCTGTATTATATCTACAATCAACGCCAACTTGTAAAGTAAGTATTTTTTTGAAAACCAACCATTTAAAATACAAGTTTGAATATATAGATACCAAAGGCAATGGAAGGATGTCTTTATTGGTCGAATATTGTATTGTTGCTTGATTCTCAAAATGAAACCATTTAACGTGTACATCGCATCTTACATTACCACTTATGATTTGTATAAAATCAGTAGATTGTTTAGGTGTTCCATCATTGCCGAAGTATATGTAATTTTTCAAACCCTGCCATCCTGCACCTATGCTAAAATTACAATATTTATTAGGTATTCCTATATTACCATAACCGCGTGCCGACCATGTATTGTCAAATTTGTTTTCCCATATAAAATGGTTTGAATAGTAAGTTTCTGTAAAATGGCTTGGATTTGTACTTTTTACATGTCCGACTGCCGAAATAAGCAGTTTGTCATTTTTAATAGGGATCTCTGTGTTAAAATCTCCTGATACATTGAAAGCCAATCGGTTTTTGCTACCAAGAAGTAAAACTTCTCCAAGCACTCCATAAGTGGTTTTGCCTTTTCGTTTAAATAATTCGCCACCAACAGATACAAGACATTGTGTTTGATATCCATAAATAGAGTCGGCTATCAAGCACATGTTTTCTTCTACATCGGCTTCGGCAAAGGCGCGTACTCCAAATACAGCCCATTTCTGGAATCCTTCATTTAAAGTCACCGATAAAATATTTCGGAGAATATTATTTGAAGTTGTATCGCGCGTGTTTTTGTCTGAATAGTAATTATTTGCATAAAAATTTGCAGGGATAGACCTCTCATAGTACTTTTTTCTGCTTCCTTCAAACTTGACAGTATAGCCGAAAGTAGTTACAGGCACAAATGTTTTCTTCTCAGAATCATCAGGATCTAATTTGTCAAAACCTATAGAATATTGTTGATTCACCCAAATATAAAAAGAATTATAAACAGACCATGCATTATTAATTCTGACGGGAACATTATAACTATCCGTCATTGATTTTAAGTCTGAATCATTTGTTATACCGCCGTTCTCAAAATTTCTAAAATTATTAAGTCCGGCAATAAAGTAAATCGAATATTTCTCTCCGCGATAGCTACCATTTAAAGCTCCTGTGAGCCCATCTGAAGATTGATTGTAGAATGAACCTCTTCCATAAATGTAATTTACATCAAGCCCAAAGTTCAGTCTTTTGTTTACATTCATTGAGAGTATACCGGTTAAATGGTCTTCTCCATGGTTAGTGTATCCACCGGTATAATATGATAAATTACTATATGGAACGCGTGTATTATAAAATGTAACATTCTCTGTTGCTTTAAAATAGGGCAGATATGGATTTCGAAATATGTAATCGCCAACTAATGATGTTTCGTGACGTTGTGAGAATATAGCCGATTGTCCGGGTAAGCCTAAGTTTCCCAACCATTCGGCTGCTATAGTCTCTTTATAAATAGGGGTTGTGGTTTTTTCAAAATTTAGAGAAGCAGTATCGGGTTCACATGCTGTTTCTGTGGCAAAGGCTTCATTAACTTTCCATGCTTTTACACCTTCACCTGAAGTCAATTTCTTTTTCTTGACCACCTGCTGTGTCTCTTTGTTTGTAGGCTTTTCGGTTTCCTTTAATTCACTACCTGACGCCTTTTCCGTTTTGTTGTTTTGGGCAAACATCAATGCCGGAAAAAGTGACAAACAAATTATAATTATGCAGCTTTTGCAATTCATCGTGCAAAAGTACTAAAAAATAAGTTAGGGCGTATATCAATTACCACATTCCACCGGGATTTCCTCCTGGTATTTCTCCTCCCGGTGTATTAATATTACTATTACCTCCGAGTGATGCTTGCGTTGTACTTGTACCGATACCTCCGCTATAAGTGGCATTCAAATATAAACCATGCCATTCTGTACCTCCACTTATTGTTCCACCTGTTTTGATTATATATGTAGTTGACTCTGATAATTCGGAAGAACTAAATAATATTGTCGGAGTATATCCAATAGAAGGTATATTAAGATTTAGAACTTGTGTCCCATCGCTTGAACTTAGATTAAGTGTAGTGTTTTGGCTACCATTAAAAATAACATTATATTGTGTACATGAACTTTCGGTTGGGTTACTTGTGCTACCACCAAGTCCGACAAAACATCCTCCTGTAATTGAAAATGTATTTTGGTCGCAATCAAAGCCTTCTTCAGGTGTTTTTGCTCCTATTGAAACAATAACTCCGCCGGTAATTGCAATAGAGCCATTTGAGTCAATTCCATCGTTAGTAGTACTTTTACAATAGATGTATCCACCATTTATAGATAGACTACTTGTGTTATTGCCTACATTGATACAATCATCATAGGCAGTTACTTCAATAGTTCCACCATTTATAGTCATATCCCCCTTGCTTTCAATGCCTTCAGATTCAGACGCAGAAGTGCTTACATTGACGATACCGTCATTAATAATTATTTGACCTGCGGCTTTGATTCCTTTTGCAGATGTACCTGTGGTTGTTATTGAGATGCTTCCACCATTAATATATATATATCCTTCATCACACGCAACACCTTCGTCCTGACTACGTATAGCAACACTACCTCCACTCATGATAAATGCATCATTAGTATGTATTGCATCTCCTGAATTTCCCATTATCATGACAGAACCACTTATGATGCGAATATAATCGTCTGAAGCTAATGCATGGTGACTATTTCCATTAATCGTCAAATTTCCATTCCCACTGAAAACTAATTGACCTTCACTAAAGAAACATGCTTTTTGGTCCTCATTATTATTTTCAGTAGCATATCCGGATGCATCGGTTAAGGTATTGTCACCTTCTATAACTACAAAAGATGTTTTTTTGCACTGAATATTTATTGCAGGACCTACGCAGTTGGTTAGTAGTACTCCATTAAGTGTAACTTTTGTTTTGTAGTCACTATATAATTTTAAGGAACCACTTGCTTGTCCTGATATTATATATTCGACTTCTTTTGTTGTTGAATTTACGATCACATCAGTTCCTGATACACTAACTGTTACTCCATTGTCAGACAATGGATTAGTTATCTCAACACTACTACTATTATATTCAATTTCAACAATGGTGCTAAATGTGGAATTTTCAACTAAGTCATCATCATTATCTACTCCGCTTAAATCGTTATTTATGGTAGTATTTTCATTTCCCAAACTAGGTTCGGTAGTTTCACAGGCAAATAATCCAAGTATACTTATTGTAAGTACACAAATTAGTGAATGAAGAAGATTCTTTTGTTTCATTAGTTGTTGTATTTGCAATGTAAAACGCTTGTTATTGGCGTTTTATTATTGCAAATAGTTTAAAAAACTGTAAAAGTAGAAAATCTTATAATCTATTGCTTATTTGTTTAAGCATGTTTATTTTCCATGAACTAAAGTTGCCTTCTATAATATGTTTTCTGGCTTCTTTTGTTAGCCATAGATAAAATGCAAGATTGTGTATTGATGCTATTTGTAGTCCTAGTAATTCTCCGGTCATTGTTAAATGCCTAAGATAAGCCTTTGAGTATGCTGTATCTACGTATGATGCGCCATCTTCTTCAATTGGAGAAAAATCGTCAGCCCATTTCAGATTACGCATATTCATAGTACCGTTTTTTGTAAAAAGCATGCCATTGCGTCCATTGCGTGTGGGCATTACGCAGTCAAACATATCCACGCCTCTTTCTATTGCTTCAAGTAAATTTTCGGGAGTTCCAACACCCATTAAATATCGAGGCTTGTTTTTAGGTAATATTTCATTTACAACTTCAATCATTTCGTACATTTTTTCGGCAGGTTCGCCAACTGCTAAACCGCCAATGGCATTTCCATCCATATCCAGTTCTGCTATTATTTCTGCTGATTTTTTGCGTAAATCGGGATATACACAGCCTTGTACAATAGGGAAGTAGCTTTGATGGTATCCGTATTTAGGTTCTGTTTCTCGGAAGTGCTTAACTCCTCTATCTAACCACCTTAGAGTTAATTCTAATGATTTCTTTGCGTAGTTGTAATCTGCATCTCCCGGTGTACATTCATCTAATGCCATTATTATGTCGGCACCAATACTACGTTCAATATCTACAACATTTTCGGGTGTAAACAGGTGCTTTGAACCATCAATATGCGAACGGAAAGTTACGCCTTCTTCTTTCAATTTGCGCGTATCAGAAAGAGAAAATACTTGAAAACCGCCGCTATCGGTTAAAATGGGTTTGTCCCAACCTATAAACTTATGTAAACCTCCGGCTTTTTCCAAAATATTGATTCCCGGGCGCAGGTACAAATGATAAGTGTTACCTAAAATAATTTGCGCCTTGATATCATCATTCAACTCTCTTTGATGTACTGCTTTTACAGAACCGACAGTTCCGACCGGCATGAAGATTGGAGTTTCTATTGTTCCGTGATCTGTTTGCAATAATCCCGCTCGCGCCTGACTTTTTAAATCTGTATGTTGTAATGTAAATTGCATAATGATTTCTAAAAATCGCAAAAATACGATTTTATATTGAAATAACATGCCAAAGGCGCAGTAAATAGCTAATGCTATTCAAGATTAGATTTGTAGCCGTATCCTTGTTTTGTGATAAGTATATCTTCGTAAGGGGTGATTTTGTTTCTTAAACGTGCGATATTGACATCAATAGTTCTTTCAAGTACGTATACGTCATTATCCCATATTAATTGAAGTAATTCATTTCGAGAAAAAATTTTGTTTGGCTTATGTAAAAATAGTACTAGGAGTTCGTATTCTTTTTTTGTCAGTTGTACAGGCTTATTATCAATAGTAACAGTTTTGCTGTTTTCGTCTATGTAAATTCCTTTGTAGGTGGTAATATTTCGCTTAAAATTTATATCGCTATGCTTATTATTCTCATCATACCGTTTGAGGATATTTTCAATTCTAGCCAATGTTTCTGAAATTGAAAATGGCTTCGATATATAGTCGTCAGCACCTATGTTAAAGCCTACAAGTTTGTCTTCAATGGTGTCTTTGGCTGTTATAAAAATTATAGGAATTTTTGCAGTTTCAAATTTTTGTTGTGTTATTTTGGCAAAATTGAACCCTGATATTTTTCCCATCATGACATCTAATATGAATAAATTGTATGTTGATAAGTCATTTTCTAGAGCCTCCTCCGCTGAATATGCTACATCTACTATAAAATTATTTTTTTCTAAATTGAACTTAAGTATTTCGCAGATGTCAGATTCGTCATCTACAACCAATATTCGTTTTTGAGGACTCATTGTTGTAAAATACTTATTGAAACATTGGACTGTTTTGATAAATCAATTTCTATTGTTTGTGTGTTGTAGGAAATCATGCTTACTCGCATTTGTAATTTGTCAGATGTAAGACCGTTAATCTCAAATTTACCATCTAAATCTGAAAATACTTTCCGATTACATATTTCAATAGCAGCACCTGCTATAGGTTCTCCGGCTTCTGCATCTACCACATAACCATATATTACGCCAGACGTTTCTTTTTCGACTGAATTTGTGGCTATTTTTGCTACTGCTATGCAACTTACATACAATAATGCCATTAAGGTAATACCAAGTTTCTTTTTCATTCTATATTTTTTTTATATCGCAAAGTAAAGATTTATATATTACAAGTTTATGTCGTAAAGATTAAAAATAGGTTACAAGTAATTATTTATAGGTTCTTGTTTGAATAATTATGCCATTTTCGTCCCAAGATTTCCAAACACCTATTTTTTTATTGTTGATGAAATTCATTTGATAGCGAAGTTTGCCGCTATCATCCCAGATTCTCCAGGTACCATCTTTTTTGCCATGTGAGTAAATGGCTTCCGCGGTAAGAATAGCATCGCTGTTATATGTGCGCCAAGTACCATGTAATTGACCATCTAAATAAGAACGCACTTCTTTTACATTGCCATTTGGAAAGTATGTTACATAAGTACCTTCGATTTGACCATTCTTGATACGCATTTCTAATTTTAAAGAGCCATCAGGATACAATTCTTTGTAATCTCCTGTATATAACTCTTTTTGACTGCCATCTTTAAAATATATACCATCACTTAAAGTAATTATATCTGATTCGGCAAACACCGATATTGAAATTAGACACGCAATAAATAATTGTATTAGATAATGCTTTTTCATAAATAATTATTTTGAAAATAGTTATCGCCCCTTCAATTACTTGAGGATGCGACAACTATTTAATTATTAATAAACTTATTAGTAAATTGTATTCTGTGGGTCGAAATTACACCATCCCTCGGTCCAATCTTCCGTACCAAAAGCTCCCACAAAGTTAACATTAGTCATACCCGATAGGTCGTCTGAGTTGAAATTTGCTTTACCAAATATAACCCCGTTACTGTTTGATGCGTAAAACTTAGGACTTGTAATATTGAATGGATCAACCAAACCTAAATCAGTATTATTTGTAAGTAAAGTATTATTGCGGCTGCTTTCGTTCCAATATGTATAATTAAAATCTGCTGTTCCTTTTTCATCTTCCTTGAAGTTGACCTTCATGCCTGCCATAATGTTGTTGTTCAAAATTAATGATCCGTTAATT
The DNA here is from genome assembly GCA_022708465.1 of Bacteroidota bacterium. Classification (GTDB taxonomy): domain Bacteria; phylum Bacteroidota; class Bacteroidia; order Bacteroidales; family Paludibacteraceae; genus Enterocola. The sequence goes on from JAKIYQ010000036.1 coordinate 12,803, forward strand.
GCGTTTTCTTGAGCATTACCCTTGCCGCCATTCTCAATAAATAGTCCAATAGGCCATCCCGCGAAAATGGAATTGTAACATCTTAACTGTGTGTTACGTCGCAAATGCATTGCAGCTTGGAACTGTCCATTGCCTTTTTGTGGATCAACAATATCTGATGTAGTTGTGTAAGGACCGAACAAACTCACATTTGAAAATACAGCTTGTGTGAATGGTTCGTTTGAAGAGCCAGATGCGTCGTTGTCAGATTCAAAACCATTTGATTTTGATTTGTCCGCGACATTAGGATCTCGCAACCCAACTGCAAATTGAACTTTACCTCTATAACCATTATCTGTGTCGAATTCATCATCCCATCCTCTATATGCAACTAAGTAACTTGCATTTACCATACCTCCAAACCATTCATACGAATCATCCCCACAGTATGATACTTGAATGTGGTCTATTGTAGTACCTGATCCGACTGCACCTAATGTTAATCCGTTAATTTCGTTATCTGTAGCATATTCTACACCTGGAAATTCGATTCGTACATATCGCAAGGTGCCTGAATTATCATAATCATCATTTCCACCATATTCACTGCGTGGGCCACCTTCTATTTTACCTACACCAGTGGCACTATTTGTTCGTCCATTACCGCAAATAATGATGCCACCCCAGTCGCCATAGTTTCGCTCTCCGACAGCTTGATTTGATGTAAATACAATAGGTGATGCGGGAGTACCTATTGCTTCGATTTTACCTCCTTTTTCAACAATTAAAGTTGCTTTTGTATCTTTGTCGCCTTTTATTACAGTACCTGCCTCAATATTTAACTTTGAATTATCTGTAACATACACGAAACCTTTTAATAGATACGTAGTGTCTGCTGATAATGAGCGAATGCCATTGATTTCCCCTTGTAGTACCACAGTCTCTTTTTCAGATGGTTGAACAGGATCTTCAGGTTGGTTGGGTTCATTACTGTTTGTACAAGCTGCAAGACTTATAATTGCAGCGCTGATGAATGCCATCTTTAAATTCATTCTTTTTTTCATCTTTTTAATTTTTAATTATTAATTACGATACAAATTAAATGTTTATATATTAAGATGTTATGTCGTAAATATTACAATGTCGTTAAAATTTTACGCTTAAACCGAGTTGTATTTGAAATCCGGGTGTATATGAACGAACTATTTGTTCGCGTGTTTGCAATTTACCGTCTTTTTCGAATTGAGGAAATTGTTTAAGTTCACATGCTGTATTCAACATGTCTTTACATCCTAGTTTTAAAGTGCAGTATTTGCCTAGTGTTTTAGAGATACTAAAATCAAGCATATGCCTTGGCATTTCGTAAATATTAGGAATGTCTTCACTGATATCTTGATTTACTACACCAATTGCAACAATACGTTCCCCGGCTACATTGTATTGCAGTGATGCGTTAAGCCCTATTTGTTCGTTATTATAGAATAATGATGCATTTATTAAATACGGTGATTGACCTTGCATAGCTCTGTTTCGTTCAAAACTACCATCTTTAAATGCGATACGACTAAAAATGTATGATCCGTTTAATACAACTTGAAAATCAGGCAATCCCATAAAATCAAGACTCTTTCTAAATTCAATTTCGATACCTGCATTTTGTGCCGATTCGGCATTTGTATAAGTGTATTGATATTGTCCGCCTACCTCGTAATAGGTTGTTTCGATAGGATGATTAAAGTATTTATAGAATACTGCTGCAGAAATAGTTTCTCCTGATGGGAAATAAAATTCATATCTGAAGTCAGCGTTGTGGCTGTAAGCATCTTGCAAAGATGGGTTACCTTCGAAATTTGAAAACAAATCAAAGTCGTAATATACGTAAGGGACAATTTCTCTGAATTCAGGACGATTTATTGCGTATCCGTACGATAATCGTAGTTTATGTTGATCGTTAATTGAATAACTTGCATTTAATGATGGGAAAGGGGTACATGTAAATCTGTTAATATTTACTGGTTTGATACCATCAGATTCATATCCGAATAACCGTAGATAGTTGTTTTCTAAACGTACTCCTGCGTATATTTGTGCGGCATCTCCTATGGGCATTTCTAATGCTGCATAAATTGATGCGTTTATGTTTTCTGCTTGATATGAGTCTGATTTATTAGTGTTTTCTTGTAATGTAACCCCGTCTGCTCGTATATAACTTTCCGAAAACATTTCTGTATAAGGC
>JAKIYQ010000092.1:0-3241 GCA_022708465.1 Bacteroidota bacterium
TGATGAAGTAGGAATTACAACGCTTAAACCTAAGACGATTAAATTATATAATAGAAATTTTATAAATTTTTTAAATTATGAAGATGGTTCAAGCAATGAACTTAAAACATTTGCTATATTAAAATATGGACCGCCTACTCGTGAAAAAACACATATTGTCACACAAGCAGCCAAACTAAATGCATATACTGATCTTAATAGAAGACATTTTTCACTATATGATGTAGAAGGAACTAAATATAATATTTATTTTTCTGTATTGCACGGAGAAGAAACAATTGATGATGTCATTAATGAGAATCCACAACTTGGAGCCCCATATTCATTATTGTTGACATTCAATGATTATGAAAGAAATAGAGTATTAGAAGATTCGACATTTAACAACACTTGGTTTGAATTAACCATAGGGAATGATAAATATACTTTTATATTTAAAGCGTTTGGATCAGATCAATCAACTGTAGGGTTAGGAAGTGTTGATGCTGATAAAATAATAATAAATTATTATTTACCAACCGCAGACAATCAATACAATGGCAGTAAATCAGATTTAGCAAATAGATTACTTAATAAATTAAAAGTATTTGGTCTAATTCCAAACCAAGATGCAACAATAATACTTGATAAAGTTAAAATAGATTATACAATAAATGGAGTAACAACAAATCCATTTGAATCATCAAGTTCATTAAAAATATCTAATGAGTTTTTATTAGAAGGTCATGATGGATATATTGAAGATGCAAGTAATTTAAATATACAAGTCGTTTTAACGGAAAATGATTCTGCTTATGATGTTAGTGATAAAATTACAGATACACTAAATAATCATGTTCAGTTTGCCGATAAGTTCACTATTTATCACTCAATAGACTCTGTAGACATCGATATCCAATGCAAAGACACTGGTGTTGTTAATAATGTAGAAAATATTAACACAAAACTAAATATTTATACAGAAGTTCAGGGTTTGAGCGATACTTCAAATACAAATGAAGACATAATAGAATATGGAAAGTTTGAGATTGATCATATTTTTTCAGGAACTGTATGGACAAAAAATGTCATATTTGTTCCAAGAATTTCATCAGCAAATCCTGATATTACTTTTGGTACAAATATTATACTTGATGAAGGAAAGATAATAACTGCTAGTGGTTTTGTTGGACCCATTACAGGAGATGTAACTGGTAATGTCACAGGGGATATTGTTGGTAATGTAACTGGTAATGTAACAGGAGATTTAACCGGTAATGTAAGTGGCAATGTTATAGGTGATGTCACTGGAAGCTTAAACGGAAATGCTGCTAGCGCATCTCAAGCTGTTAGGCTTGCTGGGGCTCCAGCAAAAACAAACGGAATCGATGGGTGGTTCAGATCAGAAGGCTCTTGCGGATGGTATAATGAAACTTATGGTGGTGGAATATACATGAATGATACTGATTTCGTTCGAGTATATAATTCAAAATATTTCATTGCTGAACGTGTATATAATGCTGTATGGAATGACGTTGCTGAATGTGTTCCATCAGATGGAACTACAGAGAGCGGCGATCTTGTTGTTGTAGATCCAAACAAAAAAGGAAAATTTATAACAACAAAATATAATCCGGAAATTCATAAAATTGGTGCAGTTATAGGGTTACATTCAGCAGAACCAGGAATGGTTGTAGGATGGAATGACGAATATGAAAATCCTATCTGTGTTGCACTAAAAGGTATGGTTACTATAAAGAACAAATATTTTCAAATATTGCCTATAAAAGGCGAAAGAATATTTTTATTAGCGTCTGGTTTAGTTATTGGCGAAGATGCAGTTAGAGATGAAATAAAAAATATACATCCGTTTGATATACGTGAACTAGGAACTGTTCTAGAAGTAAAAGAAGATTTAGTAAAAATCTTCTTAAAATAAATTTTATAAATGTCAGGGAAAATCCTGACATTTATTGTTTTTAAATATAATATATGATTATTAGAGTACAAAGGTGCTTATCACCTGCCCCGTAAAACCACGTCCTTCAGGGCGTGGATACAAGGGGCTAAAAAATGTAACTTTTTAAACCTTTAAAATACTAATAAAAAGGAATAAACCTTTTAAAAAATTCTACGGGTTTGATGCCCGAAAGTTACGCTTGTGGATATATGAGTGTAGATGTAATAAACTCAGCCCAAGAATCCAGCTCCTTTAGGGGCTGGTAGTTCAAAAGAAATAATTGAAATTTTTACTCATTTTTTGGAGGAATGCTTAATGGCGACAAAAATTCGCGGTAATTCGCAAATAATGACTGGAACAGTCGATTTCGCTAAGTTAAAAACCAATTTTCTTGAAGACATAGAAGCTGTAGGTGGATTTCACATATGGCAAATGACTTCAGATAATACAGGTATACTTAGAGGATTAGCCGATCCTTTACAGTCACAAGACGCTGCAACAAAAGCATATGTTGATTCTGTAGCAACAGGACTTGACGTTAAAAAATCAGTTCGTGTTGGTACTAAAGGTGATATAACCCTTAGTGGATTACAGACAATTGATGGTGTTGCACTAGTTGCAGGCGATCGTGTACTTGTTATGCAGCAAACTGATAAGACACAAAACGGTATTTATGTTGCAGCAAGTGGCGCATGGGCACGTGCGACTGATGCTGATAATCTACCTGGCGGTGGAGAAGTAACATCTGGTATGTTTACTTTCATCGAAGAAGGTAGCACACTAGCAAATACTGGATATGCATTGGTAACAGTAGATCCTATAACACTTGATACAACTGAGCTTGAATTTGCTCAATTCTCAGGAGCAGGTACATATACTGCTGGTGATGGTCTTGATCTTACAGGAACTGTATTCTCAGTAGACGTAACAGATTTCATCGACACAGCCGCTGGTTTGATGGAAGACGGTAGCAATAATATTCAAGTAAATCTTGGAGCAAATGGCGGATTAAAATTCTTAAGCGGAGCAATTGTAGTTGAACCTTCTAATTTCATCAATACAGCAAAAGGTCTTTCTGATGTAAGTGATGCAATTGAGATCAATCTTCATTCAGTTCCTGGTTTAGCATTTGACGGCGTATCTGGTGCACTTATGGCTGTTGGTGGCGACGGTGTTAAAGTTGATGCTAATGGTATTGCACTTGACATTCAAGCAAATAAAGGTCTTGCATTAACATCTCTTGATGGTGCTGGACAGCTTTATATTGATACACATGACGGTCTTGCAACTAATGCAGATGGA
>JAKIYQ010000093.1:0-3182 GCA_022708465.1 Bacteroidota bacterium
CTGCTTTGTGTAACTCTGCTGTTGAGCGTTTTGCGAACTGTCCGCAGATTCTCGATGGTGGAATTTCAAATAGTGTTTTCATTTCAGAATGGTATTGGTGAATTATTGATTGTATCGCAAAGTGGGTCTTTTTCAACCTCATAGAAATTAATATTAGGTTGTATCCTTACATTTTCTTCAACATTGTTTTTGTTTAAAATCATATCAATATAATCTTTGTCGTTAAAAATAAACCTTCTTTTTAAAGTATCATAAGTGAACTGAAAAGACCCTATATTTCCTACAACCTTACGTTTGCGTATCTTTTTTGCGTGAAATTCACAAATTGGACTGTATTCATCAGCCTGTCTGAATGGCAGGTGATAAACAAGAATGTTATCCATTTTATTATTCCACATAGCACCGTCTGCAATATCAAAAACATCTGGGCATGGGTAGTTTCCATCAGCCTTTTTCTGCAATGACTTTGGATGTGCAATTATAATAAAATATAATTCATTTATCCTCGCAAACCTGCCGAAGTCAGAAAGTAGTGTTTCAAGATATTTATCAGAACGACCACCTGATTTTGCATATTCATTTGTCATTTGATTAAATGGGTCAATAATGCAAAACTCAACTTTCTCTTTTATAATCAACTCTAAGAAACGCTCTTTTATATAATCAGGTGTAGGTGCTAAATCTTTCGGATATATAAAGAAAATGTTTTTTGTAATAATATCGTATGCGTGTTCATACTGCATTTCATTGGGTCTTTCATTACCGAATATACAACTGCAACCAAAATACATCTCAACAAAATCATTGTAAAATTCATGTGCAGGCGCATCCTCTGGACTAAATACTGCTATCTTTTTACCGTTCAGAATCTGAATTAACAGTAAATACTTCATAAAAGTAGATTTCCCATAGTTGCCAATTCCTGTCAACAATGTTAACTCTCCTTTTTTGAATTTAAAATGATTGTCCAATTCTGGAATACCTGTTGAAAGAACCTTTTCATATCCATTTCTGTATAATGATAAAGCATCTGACTTAACATCAATACCGTATATAACATCTTTTGGTCTTATGCTTGTATCATAAATGCTTTCGTCAATTTTTACCTCTGTATATGTAGCTTTCTCAACTAACTTTTCATTCTTAAACTCAGCTGTTCCAAAATTATTTGATTTATATGCAGATTTTATTGCTGATATAACCTCACTTCTTGAAAAATCAGAACTTCCAGATGTAACGTTTGTAGTTACAAGTGATATAGCATTGCTTTCAGGTATTCCAAACCTGCAACAGGCAGAAGCCAATTTATAAATATACAAATTCCTTTCTCCTGTTACAAATGCTGTTCCTGAATTATTAAGCCATACAAGTAATTTGTTGAAAGTAACATCATTATTTGAGGTTGTATTTTGCATTACAGTCTCTGCCTTTTTCAATTTTGTAAAAGGTTTTGTATTTTCTCTTTCAAGCAATTCATTGTCGTAGCTTTCAAAACACAAACGAGATGGATTTATGTTTGCAGCATCAAGTTCTGGAAATATATCTTTAATTGCTTCGTAGTGTTCCCTGTGTTTAGTTCCGTCTGCAACATGGAAAAGTGCCTTAACACCGTCTCCTGATGGAGAAACCCATACAGCTTTTATGTGTTCGCATTCAAATACACGCTTTTTTGTAAATTCAACATCCTCCGTATGGTCAAAATCAAGTATTACATATCCGCTATGCTCTACTATATTTGTATCTTTGCGTTCGCCAATAACCTTACCTGCAAACACAACAGAAGGTAAATTGCGTTTAAGTGCAGATTTTTTTTCCTTATCCTGCGTTTGCCTGATTTCATCAATGGCAAATTTAGATTTACCATTTCTTATTCGATTCAGTGCATCTGCCAATGATATATAATAAGGCTGTGTGTTATATGCGTTTTTGTAGATTGTTACTATTTTTTCCATTGTATTATCTATAATCTGGTGCAGGAGTTTTTTGTCTCCATTCACCGTTTATAAAAACCATGTTTTGTTTTTGTGAATTTGAAAATTGCGATTTGTTTTCTTCTTTAAACCAAACTGATTGCATTTTTTGTTTCCAGTTTTTAACTTTGTTCCCCTTACTGTCAGTCCAATTAGCTACTGCATAAAAATTGAAAGCACGAGCAGCTAATTGTTCGCTATATCCATTTTCAGAAAAGTAAGAAATAACTTCCGAAAGCATAGGAGGCGAAAACACTCTGTTTTTAGTTTTTGGTTTATTAGTTATAGGTTTATATATATGGGTATCCTGCGGTGTAGGCTGCGGTATAGGCTGCGGTATAGGCAGCGGTTCACTCTGTGGTACAGTAGAGGTATCAGTAGAAGTACAGTTTAGTACCTCTATTTTTATCTTTGGAGCTTTATAATCATTAATACCTTTTTCATATTTTATCAATCCCCAATCTTGTAAATCAGACAAGCATTTATAATATGTTTTTTTGTTACCTATACAAGCACCTGCCATCGCTAAATCAAATGGACATTTAAACCATTCAACCCAATTATTCCTATTATTCTGATTAATAAGAAACACATATAGACTAATGTGCTGTGGTCTTATTTCATACTTTTGTTCAAATACTATTGAATAAAAAGCTTTAATTTGGTCAAACCCATTAATTCTATATTCCATGTTTAGTCCTCCAATAAAGCTATTTGTTTGCGAATCTCCTTTGATAATTTTATTGCTGTTGATTTATCAAGTGAAATAAAACATTCGTCATAACAATCAGAATTTTCATTTTCAATTGAAATGAATAATTCTTTATTTGTATTAGCATAGCACTCTAACCTGTGCTCGGTTGTTCTACTCTTTTCAGAGCCATAAAATGAAAGTTTTACATTAGCCATAATGTTATAAATGTTTTATTAAAACAAGTAAAATTTAATGTAAAATACAAACGCCCGAACGATTGGGGAGGGCAGTCCCCGCACATTCAGACGTTTTATTTATGTCTTTAATTTATCCTGCCCGATAAATATGAATCCTTTTCACAATGCAAATATACAACTAATTTTTTAATTTTATACCTTAATATGAAATTATTTATCAAGCAAATGCAGTTCCGATTTCATATTATAAAGAAGTGCCTGAACTTGTGTTCGCTTGCTATCATTGTCTCCGCAACGGTCAATAACTAAAGTTACAATATT
>JAKIYQ010000094.1:0-3156 GCA_022708465.1 Bacteroidota bacterium
TGATATGAACGGCTCCGGTTCAGTATATACAGCAAATATTCCGGCTTCAGTTAATACTGACGGTGCAACTGTTAAGTATTTTGTATTTGTTACGCCGATCTCAAACTTGACACCATCTACCGCAAATTTTGATTATTTGTATTTTACAAAATCAAATACAAATACATATTGTATAGGATGTGTGTCAAATCCAATTACAGTTAAAGCTAAAAGGCCATCTTCATGGACAAATGATATGTATATTTTTTATTGGGGTGGCGAGATTTCATCACCATCATGGAGTGATGCTGAGTTAATGGAAAGTATAGGTAATGATTGGTATTCATATACATTCGATCCTACCATTACTAGTACTAACATTATATTTAGAAATATCAATGATGGTACTAATGATCCTGTAAATCAATCAGTTGATATAAATACAGTTTCTGTAGATGTATGTTATGAATTGAGTCAGAGCGGTTCTTCTGCTGCAACGTACTCAGAAGTTGATTGTTCAAATATAAATTCGGATGTTGATGCTCCTGAAATTAGGGCGCATAGGAACACAGTAAATGAAAATGATTTCTCAGATTTTGCTTCATTATATGTGTATTCAAATGGAAATTTGAATACAACAGATTTTACAGGAGCGACAAAATATTTATGGCAAAAATCAACAGATGGTTCTGTTTGGTCAACTTTCTCTGAAGGTAGAAAGTATAACATTAATAATATTCGTCCTGTAAAAGCGGGTTATTATCGTTGCTTGGTATCAAAGTATTGTGTTTCAGCATCTAAAGATTCTACCTTAATTTCTAATCAGATTCAAGTTACCAATACAAGCGGATCAACAAAGACAATTTCTTCAAATTTACCCATAATAATAGTCCGTACAGATGTAAAAAACTTTCCTGTAAAACCCGGAGGCGATGGATTTTTATCATCAAACGAAGCTCTTGCTGCCGGTAAAGAAAAAATAAGCGTTGATGTTAAAATTATTTGGGATGAAACATCGACAGATGATCAAACTAACACTTATGTAGGAAGTGATGTAACTAATATGTCTCGTTTATACTATGATAAGAAAGCGAGAATGAATTATCGTGGTGCATCAAGTATGAATTATGATCGTAGAAACTATGCATTTGTTGTTGGAGATGATAGCTGTACTGTATCCGGAACGTGGGTAAAAGATAAGAAAAAAATGTTCAATCTAAATGAAACAAAAGATAAAGATTGGATATTATATGCAGCATATACTGATGATACTAAGATGCGTAATTTGCTGTCAATGAATCTATATGAAGATATGACCGGTACATGGAATAGCCATGGCAGATATGTTCGCTTATATGTCAATGGTGAAGATAAGGGTATTTATATCTTTATGGAGAAAAACAAAAAGGAGACAAGTCGTATACAGGTTGCCGATGATGGATATGTGTTTAAGTTTGACAAAACGGATATTGTTGATAGAGTAAGTTCTACTGAAGGAGGTAGATGTACCTTCATTACGAATAAAACGGGTTGGGAAAATATTGGTACTTATGGTTTAGTTATTGACCAAGCTTTTGAAGTAGTTTATCCTGAATGGGATGAGGTGGATTTTACACAAGAAGTTTGGAACCAACGTATGTTGGCACTTAAAACTCGTCTCAATGAATTTGAGACTGCTCTAGCTGCCGGAAATTATGCAACTGTGCGTAATTATATTGATTATGAGTCGTGGGCAGATAATTTTATTATAAATGAATACACTAAAAATGTTGACGGATATAGAATATCTCAATTCTTTAATATGAGTTCGGCTACAGGACTAATTAAAGCCGCTCCTTTGTGGGATATGGAATTGGGATTCAATAATTCATCAGCTTATGGTGCAAGTGAAAAAGGATGTACTTCAACAAGCGGTTTAATGGCAGAGAATTCTGCTGTCCATTCAGATTCTTTTACAATCCCATTTTGGTGGACAGGTTCAGATAAAGCTTATAAAGGTTACGGATTACTCAATGATGATTGTTTTAAAGCAAAAGTAAAAGAGCGTTGGCTAATACATACAGCAGTGGGTGGTGCATTAAATGAAAGTAATGTTCAAACTGAGATTAATAAATTAGCATCATCTTTGAATGTTTCTGCACCTTCTGTAATTACAGACTGGGTGAATACGACTTCAGGACGTCCTGCAGGTTTAAATAGCATTATTTCAGCATATCCTACATACATTTCTTCTGCATCTATGAGTGATGTGTCAAATGTAGCATTGGGAAGTGCAGCACAAATGGCAGTAAGCGTTTCCGGAACAGGTAATTATACATATGCATGGTATTTTTGTACAACAAATTCAATTAACGATTCTGATTGGACTTTGTTGACTGATAATGGATCTGCTACTTATTCAATAGCGAGCGCTAAAACTACTGATGACGGATTTTATCGTTGTGTTGTTACTTCACAAGTTTGCGATTGTATTAATAAGTCAGTTACAGCCCGTTTGTCAATTAGTGCAGTGAATGTAATTGTATATCCTGATGATGATTCAATGGGATCTGTAACAGGTGGCGGATCTTATCCAAAAGGAAGCAATGTTACTATTACAGCAGTTCCAAATCCGGGATATGAATTTTTGCGTTGGGATGATGGTAATACTGATAACCCTCGTATTTTTAATGATGTACAAGAAGAAATTGAGTATGCTGCAAGTTTTGAGGCGGCTCAATATACATTGTCAATATCATCAGGTGCCGGTGGAACAGTTAATACTGCCATTAATGGTACATATGCTTATGGAACGGTTAAAGAGTTAATTGCATCTGCAAATGAAGGATATCAATTTGTATCTTGGAGTGATGGAAATTTAGAGGCAACAAGAAGTTTGACATTAACTTCTGATACGACTTTGACGGCTTCTTTTGATGTAATTAAGTATTTTATTACTGTTAATGCCGGTGTCGGGGGTATTGTATCCGGCGGTGGCTCTTATGAATATAACTCGAATGTAACTATATCTGCTACTGCAAATGCAGGATATAGTTTTAATCAATGGAATGATGGTGTTTCAACGGCATCGCGTAGTATTGTTGTAAATTCTGATGCAACATATACCGCAAGCTTTACACTAAACACATATACTATATCAGTTACATCAGGTACCGGTGGTAGTGTAAATAGTGTAAG
>JAKIYQ010000095.1:0-3103 GCA_022708465.1 Bacteroidota bacterium
CTGCTTGTTTAATCAAATTAGGTATGCGTCCGATGGCTTATAAAAAGGAATGGGGTACTCAGTGGTGGATTAAAAATGACAAGAAACAGAGAATTGCTGCATATTATGGTTCATTAGAAGCATATAAAAATATTCCTTCATGGGATAAGCAAGATTTATCTCATCCTTCAGAAACTGATATAGTCCGTTTAGATCATGGTTATGACGAATCAAAACCTTTGTCTGAATTAGATATTGAAGATATGAAAAAGGCCGCTGAATTTAGAGGCGGAAAATGTCTGTCAAAAACTATGATTAAGGGTGATATGGCAACTAAATTGGAATGGCAGTGTCACGAAGGTCATATATTTAAAGCATCACCTGCATTAGTCCTTTTAGGTGGTCATTGGTGCCCTGAGTGTACGCCAATGCCATGGAACTATGACGAACTTGCTAAAGGGAATCCATTCTTTGCACAAGTATGGTATCCTATACACAGCAAAGATGAGCACAACTTTTACGATGAACACATCTTTGATGGTTGGGAAAAATAAAAATCAAATAGTTTTGATATAAGCGCGTCTGCGTTTATGTATTTCGTGGTCAAAGAGGCTGAAGTTTGACAGGTTCTTGTAATTAGTTTCAAGAACGGCTGTAACATCGGCATTTACAACGCCATACTTATTGTAATATGGTATTTGATCTATAAATAGCAAAGAGTTGACACCTTTATTTTGATAATCAGGTCTAACTGCGATTAAAAGTAAATCGACTGTTTCTACTTTCTTAGATTTCAGTGCTTTAAGTAGATAATACCAACCAAATGGGAATAATTTGCCTTTCGCTTTACGTAATGCCTTACTAATGTTTGGCATAACTACTCCAACTCCAACCAGTTCGTCAAGCTCATTTGTAACTAAAGTGACGAAATCATAATTTAATAGCGGAAAATACATTTTGCTATAATATTCTTTTTGACGTTGAGTAAGCGGAGAATAGTTGTATAGTGGTTTATAAGCCTCGTCAACTACATCGAAGAAGTTGTATCCGAACCGTTTAACGATTTCTTTGGAATTACGGACTTTTTCTATTTTTACATTATATTTTTCGGTAATAATATTGCCGACACGTACCATTCTTTCAGGTATTGTAATCGAATTTTTGCATCTTATTTCAATCCAATCTGCTTCTTTCTCAAAGCCATATTCATCAAAGTGTTTAACGTAGTATGGATAGTTATATAAGGCAGCCATTGGTGATAGGTATTCATAACCCTCAAGAAGCAAACCTTGATGGTCCATATCGGTAAATCCTACCGGGCCATTCAATGTGTCCATTCCTTTGGATTTTCCCCAAGCTGCTACTGCATCAAGTAAAGCTTTTGAAACAGCAGTATCATCAATAAAATCAAACCAACCGAAGCGGGTTTTCTTTACATTCCAAACATCATTAGCTCTGTGATTTATAATTCCTGCAATACGACCAACAATCTTATTATCTCTATAAGCCAAGAAATATATAGATTCGCAAACTTCAAAAGCAGGATTTTTGTGCCTGTCGAGTGTGTCTAACTCGTCAAATATTAAAGGAGGACAGAAATAGTCATTTCCATCATATAAGTCAATACCAAATTGGACGAATGCTTTTAATTCTTTTTTTGATAGTACTTCGCGTATAGATATATCCATATTAAACCTTTCTTTTAGTGACAACAAAGATAATGATTACTATGCAAAGGTATGATATTTTTATAATTATTCTGCAATATCTTTAATATATGCTCTTCTACGTTTGTGTTGTTTTGAATCAAAAAAGTCGAAATGAGCTTGACTCTTATTATTTGTTTCGAGAATTGCAGACGATTCTGAGTATTTAACTCCATATTGTTTGAATGATGGAATTAATCGTTTAAAGAACAATGAATTAATGCCTTTGTTCTGATAATCAGGGCGAACTGCGATAAGTAGAAAATCAAGTTGATCGAATTGTTTTGCTTTCAATGCCTTTAATATGCTTATCCATCCAAATGGGAATAATTTTCCTTTAGTTTTTCTCAGAGCAGGAGTAATATTAGGCATACATACGCCTACAGCAACAAGTTCTCCTGCATCATTCGTTATTAAACTTATGAAATCATAATTAAGTAGTGGAAAAAACATTTTAGCATAGTAATGTTTTTGTGAGCGTGTTAAGGGCGAATAATTGTAAAGTGGTGAATATGCAGAGTCAATAACATCAAAAAATGTATATCCAAAACGTTTAATCAATTCTTTCTTAGAATGAATATATTCAATTTTTACATTGTATCTCTGTTCTACTGCTTTGCATAGTCTATCAACTCGTTCTGGCATCTCGTGTATTAATCCCGAACGAATCTCTATCCAATCTGCATCTTTCTTTAAGCCATACGCATCATAATGTTGTTCGTAGTATGGATAATTATATAGTGATGCCATTGGTGATAAATGCTCAAATCCTTCTAATAGAAGTCCTTGATGGTCAAAATCTGTAAAACCTACAGGTCCGTTCATTTGAGTCATACCTTTTTTTCTGCCCCATTCTACTACAGCGTCGAGTAGAGCCTTAGATACTTCAAGATTATAAATAAAGTCGAACCAACCGAATCTAAGTTTCTTTACTTGCCATGCATTGTTGGCTGCAGAATTAATAATACCTGCAATACGCCCAACTGGTTTCTTGTCTTGGAAAGCCATATAGTAAACAGATTCACATACTTCAAAAGCAGGATTTGTATCATTACTTAAAGTATTAATTTCGTCAATAATTATAGGAGGGCAAAAATACGGATTGTTTTTATATAGTTCGATACCAAATTGTGTGAATTTTTTGAGTTCGGAGCGTGTCCGCATCTCTTTTATAATTATATCCATAGAGTTAGTGTGTTTTGCTTTGTTAGCTGCTTTTAATATATTACTAATAACGTAAAACATCTGTTTAAATTGTATTTAAATCAAAATAATATGAAACGTATTTTCGACAGAGCAATAGAGTTTGATATTTTGGTTTAAAGTTGTACTTTTGATGCTCTATATTAACACATAAAAATAGAAGACAAAATATGAGAATCAATTCAAAGATAATATTATTGACAGGAGCCAGTGCA
>JAKIYQ010000096.1:0-3058 GCA_022708465.1 Bacteroidota bacterium
TTTTGATTATTTTGAATGACAACAATATGTCGATTGATAAACCGGTAGGAGGAATAAGTCAATATCTTATGGATATAACTACCTCAAGCTTATATAATAGTATACGTTTTAAAACCCATCATCTACTGAAAAAAATAGGTTTGATGAACGATAATAAGAAAAATCGTATTGTACGTTTCGCAAATTCCATAAAAAACACAGTGTCGGGGTCTCATAATATTTTTGAAGGACTCAATATTAGGTATTTTGGACAATTAGATGGTCATGATATCAATCAATTGGTGAAGGTATTGAATGATATTAAAAATTTTGATGGTCCTCGTGTACTCCATATAAAGACTAAAAAGGGTAAAGGTTTTGCTCCTGCCGAACAGGAAGCTACAATATGGCACGCACCCGGATTATTTAATCCCGAAACCGGTGAACTAATTAAAAGTGAAGATGTCAAAAATATATCTTTATATCAAGATGTTTTTGGAGAAACATTGTCAGAATTAGCTCGCAAAAACGATAAAATAGTTGGAATTACTCCTGCTATGCCAACCGGATGCTCGATGAATATAATGATGAAAAAAATGCCTGAGCGCGTTTTTGACGTTGGAATAGCAGAAGGTCATGCTGTTACTTTTTCGGCAGGTTTGGCAAAAGAAGGAATGATGCCATTTTGCAATATATATTCGTCTTTTATGCAAAGAGCTTTTGATAACCTAATCCATGATGTGGCTATTCAAAAACTCAACATTGTATTGTGTCTTGATAGGGCCGGAATAGTTGGGGCTGATGGACCAACTCATCATGGTGCATTTGATATATCATATTTAAGATGTATTCCTAATCTAAACATTTCTTCACCATTAAACGAATATGAATTGCGTAATTTGTTATATACAGCTCAATTACCTGGCAAAGGCCCATTCGTAATAAGATATCCGCGTGGAAAAGGAGTAGGAGTAGAGTGGGAAAATCAAGAAATGAAAGAAATACCTGTAGGTACAGGCAAAATGATGAAAGATGGTTCTAAAATTGCAGTACTAACAATAGGACATATAGGTAATGTTGCAAAAGATGCGATTTCATCATTGAAAGATGATGCAGATAAATTTGCATGGTATGATATGCGTTTTGTAAAGCCATTGGATACTAAATTACTCGATGAAATTGCTCAAAAATTCAAACAAATAGTTACAATTGAAGATGGTTCTTTAAAAGGAGGCTTCGGAAGTGCTGTATTAGAATATTATTCTGACAATTCTGCTGATGTAAAAGTAAAACGAATAGGATTACCTGATACATTTATTGAGCATGGGTCTCCTGATGATTTGTATAAAATGCTTGGTATGGATAAAAAGGGCATCTACAATGCCTTAAAGGCCTTACTTAAGTAATTTACTATATCTCCTGATGTCATTGCCTCTTGCGAAAGTTCTTCGGCTGCAAAGTCTCCTGCTAAACCATGTAGAAATACGCCCAATTTAGCTGCATCATAAGGTTTATATCCTTGAGCTAGAAGTCCTACTATTAAGCCTGTTAAAACGTCTCCACTTCCGCCTGTTGCCATTCCCGGATTACCTGTGGTATTGAAACTTATGGTTCCATCGGGACTTATTACTGCTGTTTTATGTCCTTTTAAAACAATTATGACTTTGTAGTTTCGTGCAAAAGTTACAGCTTTTCCTATTCTTTCATCGCGATTTTTACTCTCACTAACTATACGGTCAAATTCTATGTCGTGTGGTGTTAGAATAGTATTTTCGGGAATTATACTTTGTAAATTGAATTTAGCAATTAGATTGATTGCGTCAGCATCTAATACCAAGTTGCGTGTAGAACCTTTTAATAAATGCAATAATGATTCGTACGATTTTGATGATGTTCCAATACCGCATCCGCATGCAATTGCATCATACTTACTATAATCATATTCGTTGCGTAAAAACATGGCTTCGGGCACAGATATTTGCATTATATCATTGCCACGCGAATCTGAAAGCACAGTTGTTAAACCAACGCCGGATCTTATACAGGCTTTTGTAGATAAAATTGCCGCACCCATCATGCCAATAGAACCAACTTGTAGTAAGGCATGTCCATAATTACCTTTATGGGAATCTAAATTGCGTGGTTTGCGTAATTCTCGTGCATCATCAATCGTGAAATAAGAACCGTCCATTATGCTGATTTATATTATTATATATATGGATTTGAATCACGTTCATCACCTATGGTAGTAACATCTCCGTGTCCGCTATATATTTCGGTTTCATCAGGTAAAATCATGATCTTTTGAATCAAATTTCTGGTTAAATCTGAATAGCTGCCACGGGGTAAATCAGTTCTACCGATGCCTCCTTTAAATAATGAATCACCTGAAAATAGAATGTTATCAGATTCAGAATAGAATGCTATACTTCCTTTGCTGTGTCCGGGTATGTGGATTACTTTAAATGAGGAGTTACCGATAGTAATTATATCTCCTTCATTAAGGTATCCTGATAGGGCTTGCGGTTTTTCGTTGCATTCAATACCAAAAATTGCAGCATGAGGATTCATAAAATTTAATAGGCCCTCGTCTTCTTTATGTGCCTCAGGACCTACTCCGAATGTTTCTTTAATAAAGTGATTACCAAAGCAATGGTCTAAGTGTAGATGTGTATTTAAAACTCGGTCTACAATTAATTCATGATTCTTTATGTAATCAGCAAAAGTTTGTTTTTCGATAGTAGACAAGCATCCTGCATCGATAATAAGACAATGTTTAGTCTTTTCATCAATTACTAAATAAGTGTTTTCTTCTAATGGATTAAAGATAAATCGTTTTATGTACATAAGTTTATAGTGGTAGATAGATTGCTTTTTTTGTTTCAAAGTAAGGCTCTTTGAAGAATTCTGATAGCTCATACATACTAGCTATTTTTTTGTATGCTTGAATCTCATCATTCAATTCTCCTCCTTTTAAGCAGATAAGTCCGTTGGGTAGGGCATTATTTTGTGTGTGTTTGATATTTTTCTTACAAACCTTAACAAGGTCAGCAAGTGGCATTGCTGCACGACTTACAGC
>JAKIYQ010000097.1:0-3045 GCA_022708465.1 Bacteroidota bacterium
AAATGACCGATCATCCATTTAAACATCACGATACACAATAGCGCGCCAATGATGCGAATCAGCAGTTCCGATTTTGTAAAACCGTAACCAACAATAACTGTAATAGTGGCATAGTAGAAAGAAACGGTAATATTTTTTAAGGCCAAAATTTGTGCAAATCCTGAAGCGTCGGTATAGCGATTATAGGTTAAAAGGCCGATGATAAAAGGCGCGAAAAATATAAAAACAATATTAGGTAGTGCATTCAATGTCACGATACCACCGATAATTTTAACCAATTTGCGCTTTTTGTTGTCTGCAATAGCCTTGTATATATCCGGTTCAAAAGTTTGAGATATGGCAGTATAGAAAACGAAAAAAAACCCGGCTATTTGCATCCCTACATTGTAAAATCCGAAGGTATAGTTATCGTTTAATTTCTCAAGCATCGCCCTGTCGACACCAGAAAGGAAATACCATAAAATAGCTGATAAAGAGAGGGGCCACCCAAATAGAAAAGCCTCCTTTATTATGGCAAAATCGAATTGTAATTTTCCGAATACTTGTTTAAAGCAGTAAATAGATATTACTACTGACGCTAACAAGGTTGCCAACATGCGACCTGTAGCGCCATACTTATAAATCACAACCAGCAGAATAGCCAATGCAGCAGAAATTATTGCATTGAATATCGTAACCTTACAATATCTACCGGCCTCACGCTTAAGGCGACAGTTTACCTGAAAGAGAATAAAAATATTGTTTAAATATATAGGTGCAAATGTAAGCAATGCGTATGGATAAAAGGGAAAAGTTACTTTGCTCCATTGGCAGTAAAAGTAAAAAATCATGCTGGATGTGACAAGGGCAAAAAAACCATAGACTAAAAGGGCAATCAGAATTGTATCACTAACTATTTGTTTCCGATCATCGGCGATTCGATAGTAATTTCTAAGGTAGTAGGAAATCAGACTGAAATTGAGCAATGGCAAAATAATCAGATTGAACGAATTGAAATATCCTAAGATTGCATAATCTTCAGGCGATAGATTCTTGGCCAAAAAGGGATTTATAGCAATGGAAATTACAGCCGTAAAAAGTGAAGCAAATAGATAAAGCGAGCTTGATTGAAAATATACTTTATACTTTGAAAAAAAGGTTGTTGCTTTTAGCAGATACCGTGAACTAATCTGTGAATATGGGATTTTTTTCACAGCGCCGCCAAATCAAATCGGTCTTCATATCTAAGAGCCAATTTAAGAATCAATTTTAAAGAGCACCCTTCCAATCAATATTATTCTGACCAATTTTTTTTAGGTGACTATCATAAATATTCTTTAGGCGTTCAGCATTCTCATCGATAATTTTAAAAACTCGCTGACGCGGCGGCAGTATTTCAGAGCTCCACATGGCATCATGCGTCAATACTTGAAGCTTTTGAAGGTTTGGGTTGTTCAATACATCTATTAATCGTTCATATCGCCAATAACCCGTTGAATCAGCGCAATAGGCAAAATGGTCTTTAAAATATTTTGAGTAAACATTTATTAAACCTGCATAACTGTCCATTTCACAGGAAAGAATAAACTTGTTGGTGTTATGAAAAGAAAATCCTTTTACCTCTGTGCCCAAAATTGCATTAAAATACTGAACATCCAATGCCAGATATTTTTCTAAGTCCTCCTCGCAATCTATATTAAAATAGTGTGAATCAAAGTGAAGACCAATATCATGACCCAGTGATCTGATTTTCAAAACGATCCCGGAAATTTCTTTTTCAAGTACATTATAGAACTCCGAATGCAATTGGAAAAAGTAGGTGGCTTTAACACCTTCCATAGCTTCAATTTCAGCCATCTTTAAGGCAATGAACGGGGAAAATTCCACATCGTGACGCCATAGGATTACTTTTGATTCAATATCATTCTGCTCAAAAAAGAATTTGAATTGATAATTGTTCTTTTTCGCGAGTTGGATCATTGTACGATAATTAGTTAACGTAAAATCTTCGAATTTATATTTAACGTGATTATTCATAAATGTATATTTATCTCAAAAAAAGACATCATGATAAATAAGTCTATTCGGCTTATTAAACCGATCATACAAAAGAACACTTACTAAAGCGCGTCCGATCGAATTCAAAGCATTAATTTTTACAGTCACTGATTTTACTTTTTCATTCGTTTGCGTTGCCAAATCAACAATCCTAATATTGGATTTTATTTTTACATCATGATCAACATTTAAATATTTTCTAACTAGATTGACAGGTGTATCTATTGTCATGTTATCCATTAAAAGCTTCTCTTCAAATGTGCAAGAACTTAGAAATGAATTTACATGATATGTAATTAAGCTTTCCCTTAAAGTAAAACCTTCCTTAGACCATGTTCTTTGCACTGCATAGTTTTGTGCTTGTGTGCCTACTTGCATCCAATCTATGTTCTTACTTTGTGATATTAATTGTGTATATCTTATTAAGTCTGCATATATATGTTTACCAGACGCATGGGGTGATACACCGTATAACACACCTATGCTCTTCTCCTTTTCAAAGGAACATGACGCAAAT
The DNA here is from genome assembly GCA_022708465.1 of Bacteroidota bacterium. Lineage (GTDB taxonomy): Bacteria > Bacteroidota > Bacteroidia > Bacteroidales > Paludibacteraceae > Enterocola. Next base: position 2,555 of record JAKIYQ010000097.1, read on the forward strand.
GCAACATAATTAGAGCCATCTTTAACAAGCCAAACACTTTTATTATCACTATCAACAAATGAAGAAATCCAGTCAACATATCCATCAGTAACATTATTTTGCTTGATATAAATGTTTGATACATAATGATTATAATTATACGACTTGAACACCTCATAAATTAAGCTTTTAAGGACATCAACATGTGCCTTTCTGCATTCAATGAACTCTAATCCACTATTTTCAATTGACTTAGGCGAGTATCCATTCAAGTTAACAACATACTGTAATAAAGTATCCGCATAATGATATGGTAGCCCCATTTCGTTCAGTTTATCAATTGTTCTAAGATTTTTTTCTGCAGGGATCCTTACTATAATGAGGTCTGCTTTCTCTTTAATAATATCGTCGATAAGATCTTTCTCAATATTCTCAGATATGTTTCTATATATACGTAAACTATGTCTTTTGCTTTCTTCTGGCGAAAACTCAATGTTCACTTTTTAATATCT
>JAKIYQ010000098.1:0-2997 GCA_022708465.1 Bacteroidota bacterium
GGTTATATCCGACAAAAAGAGTACACAGAACTTTCAAAAAGTACATATCAACGGAAATGCTTTAGAGGCATTAATGGGAGCCATTTATCTTGACAGAGGCTTCGCTAAATGTAAGTTCTTTATCAATAAAATTGTACTTGAAAAATATATTGATTTATACCAAACAGTAGAAAATGAGGTAAATTTTAAATCACGATTTATTGAATGGGCACAACGTTATAAGTATCAATATAATTTTATTGTTGCTGACGTTGATTATGATAAAGCACACAATATTTCAAATTTTCATTCAAAAATTGAAGTAGAAGGAATAATAGTTGGTAACGGACATGGTTTAAGCAAAAAAGAATCGCAACAAGAAGCTGCAAAAAAAGCTATGCAAACCATTAAAACAAAATCTTTTAAAGCTCAATTAAAAAAACTGAAAGAAGAAGAAGAAATTACAGAACCAATAACTGAGACTAAAAAGAGAACACTAAAAAAAACAACAACTGACTAATTTACACAAAATGGAAAATAAAAATGTTCATCTGTCACATTTAGTATTTACTCAAGCTAAGAAATATGGAGATCGTCCTGCTATGTATTTTCGCGATGATAATACTAAAACATGGTTACCTATAACATGGAATGAATCTGCACGCCAAGTTCGTTTAATTGGTAAGGCATTAATTTCAATAGATGTAAAAGAAGGCGACCGCGTAGGTATTTTTTCACAAAATATGTATGAGGTTATTATTGCAGATTTTGCCAATTTTGCGGCAAAAGCAGCATCTGTTCCATTATATGCAACATCAACTGCTCCTCAAATTGAATATATTGTAAATGATGCAGAAATTGAGTATCTGTTCGTTGGAGAACAATATCAATATGACGTTGCAATGGAAGTTCAAAAAACTTCAAAATTCATAAAGAAGTTGATTGTAATAGATCCTAAAGTGGATTTAAAAGGCAATAAAAATGCCATAAGATACAGTGATTTACTGCTTGTAGGCGAAAAAGCTAACAATGATGCAGAAATAGATAGACGTTTAGCAAAAACTTCAGAAGACGACTTGATGAACATTATATATACATCAGGAACTACCGGTACTCCTAAAGGCGTAATGTTACATCAATCTAATTTTACTGAGGCAATACGCATACACGAAGAAAGACTTGCTATTACTACAGATAATGATACCTCTATGGCATCCTTGCCATTAACACACGTATTTGAACGTACATGGGATTATTTTTGTTTAGGCCACGGCGTGAGAGTGTACATCAACCGCTCACCTGCAGAGATCCAGACAACCATTTTAGAGGTACGCCCTACCCTAATGTGTGCTGTGCCAAGATACTGGGAAAAAGTTTATGCTGCTATAAATGCAAAAATAGAATCTACGCCTAAACTGATGCAATTATTCTTTAAATGGGCTATTTCTATTGGCCGTAAAAGAAATCTGAATTATAAACGCTTTGGTAAACGTACGCCTCCTGATTTAGGAACACGATACAAGTTTTTTGCTAAGCCTTTGTTTAAGATGGTACATAAGGCGGCCGGTTTGGAAAACTGTAAATATTTTCCATGCGCAGGTGCACGCTTGTCTGATGAAATAAATGAATTTATGCACGCTATTGGCATAAATGTTTGCTACGGATACGGCTTAACAGAATCAACAGCTACTGTATCATGTTTCTTCCCTGAGAATCGTGATTACGTAATCGGTTCAATTGGTCGTATTATGCCAAACTTACAAGTAAAAATTTCGGAAGAAGGTGAAATATTACTAAAAGGCAAGACTATTACAGCCGGATATTATAAACGCCCGGATGCAAACAAAGAAGCATTTACAAGTGATGGTTGGTTTAAAACCGGAGATGCCGGCTATATTGATATGGACAACAATTTATACATTACAGACCGTATCAAAGATTTATTTAAAACTGCCGGTGGAAAATATATTGCACCACAATTGTTAGAAGGTATTATTTGTGATGATAAATTTGTAGAGCAAGCTGCTGCAATAGGTAATGAACGTAAATATGTTACAATGCTTATCGTACCGGCTTTCGATATCCTTGAGCCATATGCAAAAGAAAAAGGTATTAAATACGAATCACGTGCAGATTTAATACAAAATCCCGAGATTGTTGCTTTATACGAAGATGTTATTAAAAATAGAACCAAAGAATTGGCAAAATACGAACAGATTAAGAAATTTACTCTTCTTGTTAAACCTTTTACAATGGAGCAAGGACACCTTACAAATACATTAAAACTTAAACGTAAGGTAATCAACGAGCTATTTTCAAAAGAAATTGCAGCTATGTATACTGAAGACTAATTATATGCTTTAATTGCAAAACAAAAAGGATGATTCTCGGTTGAGAATCATCCTTTTTGTTTATATATATTCTAATATTAATTGCTTAGGCCGAATATATGCTTCTCGCAAAATCTGCCAAAATCAGCAATTATAAACTGTCACCAAAATCTTTACGGAATTTAGCAACTAATTTTTCTTGCCAATCTGAAGTTGGACGCAAACGACCAAAGAAGAAACGAAGTACTTTTGGTTCTTCATAGAATTCCAAGCCTCCAATTAAATTACGATTATCAAATAACCATTTAATACGGTCAACAGCATAATTTATTTGAGACAATGTATATACACGACGAGGTACTGCTAAACGAAGTAATTCTAATTCAGCATAACGTTCTGTACCATCTGCTTCACGTTGCTCTGACAATGTACCGCGTTCCATACCACGAACACCACCTGCTATATATAATGCAGAACCTAATGCAGCAGCAGGATATTGATTATGTGGTAATTGAGGCAATATTTCGCTGGCATTCAAGTGACAACCCAAGCCACCTGCAGGAGTTATAACAGGAACACCATATTTCTCCAATTCATCACACATATATTTAATAAATTGAGGTCCTTGTGATATAATATCAAAATCCATTGTTTCATCCAAACCAACAGTTATAGCTTCCATTTCGCG
>JAKIYQ010000037.1:0-13315 GCA_022708465.1 Bacteroidota bacterium
GCTCGGTTTCAACTATTATATACAATTCGGTTAAGAGCGATAATGATTGTTTAGTAAAACTAGATTTTAAGTCAGATATTATTACTCAAATATTGGCCGATTTATACGAAAGAGGAATTCAGTCATTAATAGTTGAGGGCGGAAAATTTACTTTGGATTGTTTTATCAGATCTAATTTTTATGATGAGGTACAAATAGAGGAATCTCTTGTTAAATGTGGTTCCGGGATTGCTGCTCCAATTATAAAAATTCCTGAGGATGCTGATATTAAAATGTATGGAAATCACAGAATAATCAGTTTTAAATCAAAATAATGGATTTATTACAAGTTTTATATTATGTGTTGCTTGCTGCCTATTGGATTTTGGTAATTTCAAGTGTTTCAGTAGTGCTGCTTGAAAATAAAAATCCGGTAAGGACAACTGCATGGATTTTGGTATTGACGATGGTTCCTTTCATTGGATTATTGTTTTATATTGTTTTTGGTCGTAGTTATCACAGACAAAGCAGATTGTCACGCAAAACAAAAGCAAAGATCCAAGTTTGTATGAATCCTGCAATAGCTAGAACTGAATTGGCAACAAATAGTAAGATAGTAAAAAAACATGCTCATTTAATAAAACTATTAGAGACTTCTTCTGAAGCAAAGTTATTTGCAAATAATACTGTTGAGATATATACAAATGGTAAAAAACTATTTGCAGATATCCTTAATGATATAGAAAATGCTAAGAATCATATTCATGCAGAATATTATATAGTTGAAACAGATAAGACTGGTAATAAGTTTAAAGATGCTTTAATTAAGAAAGCTCGTGAGGGTGTAGAAGTCAGACTTATTTACGATGATATAGGTAGTTGGAGGCTTAAGTATTTTACAATTAAGGAAATGCAGGATGCCGGAATAAAGTTACAGTCATTCTTTAAACTTAGGTTTCCATATTTTACAAACAAGTTAAATTACCGGAATCACCGAAAGATTCTAGTAATTGATGGCAAAATAGGTTATCTTGGAGGATTCAATATAGCTGATAGGTATACTGACGGACTTGATTGGGGAATTTGGAAAGATACACATATTCGATTTGAAGGTGATGGTGTTGCCGGACTGCAGAACATATATCTTACAGATTGGTTGTATGTTACACAGAAATTACATCAAACACCTAGATTTTTCCCCATTTCATCTTGCGAAAGTAAAACTGCAATACAAGTAGTGGGTAGTGGACCTGATACAGATAGACAAAGCATAATGCAAGGCTTTTGTTTTGCAATTAATGATGCTAAAAAATATATCTATATTCAAACTCCATATTTTTTGCCGAACGAAAGTATATTAACAGCCATAGAATCTGCAGCAATGCGGGGTATAGACGTTCGTTTGATGATACCATTTCGTTCGGATTCTCGAATATCATACGAAGCATCTCTATCATATATGGGAGAAATATTGAGTGCCGGTGTTAAAGTTATTCAGTATAGGAAAGGTTTTATTCATGCGAAGACTATAGTAATTGATGATGAAGTTGCTATTATAGGTTCCGCAAATATGGATTTTCGTAGTTTCGAACAGAATTTTGAAGTCAGTGCTTTTATTTATGATGAAGAGAAGAGTGTCGAATTGCGGAATATATTTCTTGTCGATGAAAAATCTTGCCGAAAATTAACACTATGGAAGTTGAGTAAAACACCTAAATTCCGTAAAGTGATTAGATCAATAGCACGTTTATTTAGTCCTGCCTTATGATACGTATATTTTTGATAGGTTTTATGGGGGCCGGAAAGACTACTTTTGGCAAGCAATTAGCTTCTAATTTAGGATTGTCTTTTATTGATACTGATGTTTATATTGAGAATAGGTATCATAAGACTGTTTCATCATTGTTTGCTGAAAAAGGAGAGTCGGAGTTTCGTATATTGGAACGTAAAATATTAGAAGAAATATCTAAAATCGAAGATGTTGTTATAGCAACAGGAGGCGGAATGCCTTGTTTTTATGATAATATAGATTACATGAATAGTAAGGGCATTACTATTTTTATGCAAGTCTCCGATTCGGAACTTGCTAAACGCTTATATCCGGCAAAATCTAATAGGCCACTTCTTATGGATAAGGACTATGATGAAATACTTTCTTTTGTAAGTTCAATGCTTACAAAGAGATTGCCATTCTACTTAAAAGCCCAATATACTGTTGATGCTTCAGGCAATAAAGTTGTCGATAGAATGGCTGAAATTTGTACTAAGATCGATTAAAAAGAGAATGTGGCACCAATCATTCCATTTATGCCAAAGTTCCTATATCCGTAGTATTTATCAGCTTGAATATTTATTAGATTCTTTCCATTAGCAAATACACTCAACCAATCTAATGCTTTGTATGAAACATAAACATTAAGATCGTGTATGTCTGTCATTCGAATCGCTTCTGTTCCTACTCGAGCGTATCTTTCGCCAAGGAAGTTATAAGACAATCCGATTTGCCATTTTTCTTTTATAATATAGCTTGCTTCCAATTTAATCTCCCACGCCGGTTTTTGCCATGCGAATTCATTATCAGTTACACCCCAATGATTGTACTTTCCGACTAAACTTATATTTAGATTCTTTACATAATCGAAATATAATCCGGCCTGAACTGATACTTTATTGGTCGTATTTTCGTAAGTAACATTAAAAGTATTATAGTAATTGCCGTTTATAGTATCATTTACGTAATAATATTGATCTAATATAAGACTATAGTCAAATCCTAAATCAAAAAGAAGCCCTTGCATAATATTTACTTTCATTCCCAAAGCAATATTTAGTGGCGTATATGTTGGCTCCAAACTTAAAAGAGGTTTGATATATGGGTTTTCTTTAATTATGTTTGGATATGTATTTTCTACAAAGCTACCTTTAATACCTGTGTACAAATGAAATAATCCGGGAACCAATCCAAAGCGACCTTCAATGTTTGCAGAACCTGTAACAGGACGTTTTGTACTATCTGCCGCTAAAATATATAGATTGCCACCAATCTTTAAATCCCATGTTTTACCAATCAATTTATAGTATGGCATGATAGATATTAAGCATCCGGCTTCCGATTTGTAAGTATTTGTGCTTTCTTCTGTAAGGCCTTTTATATTTGTGTCTATATCAATGTCGGCTCCTAATTCGCCATTGCCAACCTCGCCTCCTAAATCAGCTTTAACAAGTATGTTATGATTACTAAGTCCAAAATTACGTCCTAGATAATTATAACCTAATGTTGTGTTATACTGAAATGCTTTTTTCGTATTTGTAGAAAATAGATTAAAGTTAACTCCAACTGTAGTATAAGTTCCTATTGTATCTTTAATAGGATCGTTAATTACGGGTACAGTAGATTTGCCGTAGTAATCAAACCCATTATATGAAAAGTCTAGTGCAGAATTCAATCTGGAATCTCTAAATTGAGATTCAAATGTTACGTTTGCTGATGTGTTTTGTGTCATTGCACGTGGAACACTTCCATCTTCCAATCTTATTTTGCTCCAATTTGATAAATGTTTAAGGTTTACATCTAATAAATATTTATCGCCACGTAAAATTGGATAATAAAATTCGCCGAGTACTTGCCAATAAAATCCTAAGCCGGCTTTAAATATCCCATTCTTAGTATCGGCAGTTTCAGGATTTTCATACTGTTCAGCTTTTAATTTATCGGGTGTAGTACTTACTTCTTCTGCTTTTGACCATGTTGAATATGTTACGGATGGTTGCTCAGGCGTATATTCTTCTTTCGGTGGAACCGGGCTTATTTTAGTTACTTCGATGGTAGTTGGATCGTATGCCTTTTCAACCGTAACATTACGTGTTATTGATTCTGTTTCGCTTACTGCTTTTTGCCCATAAGCAGGTATTGATGCTATTAGGCATAAACAAGTGATTAATTTAAGGGCTTTCATATTAATTGTTAGATACGGTTTCATTTTCGTGTTTTTCAATTATTTCTAAACGTTCGGCAATTGCTTTCTTGATATCTTCATCTGCTTCTTTATAATTATCTTGTAAACTTAGCAAGTACTGTTTCGCTTCAAAATAATTTTCTTGTTCAATATAGATGTCAGAAAGAAGTATAAATGATTTAGCCAACCAATAGGTGTGTGGTGTTCCTTTGTCGATGAAATCGAATATTTCTTTTTCAGCCTCATCATTTTGACTGTTAATCTTATAAGTTTCAGCCATTAGATATTTAGCTTCCGCACCATATTCGTTTCTAGTATCTTTTGCTAAGGTTGTTATGTCTTTCGCTGCGTCTGAGCGTCTATCTGTATTTATATAAGATTTCATACGCTTGTAGACAACTTCCAGCATTAATTCTGCATCAGTTCCGTATTGTTCTGCTATGCGGTTTGCTGCATCAATAGTTTCTTGATAATTATTAATCATGTATGCACAACGCATCATACCGATACTTGCAGCTTTTTTATTATCCTTACTGCCAAGCTCATATAATTGTGAGAAATACTTATATGCCTCTTCATGTTTATTTTCATCGTAACTAATAGCAGCGGTTCTTACTAATGTTTCTTCTAAATTCGGATTTTTTGGATTGTCAATCAAACTAATGTACAATGACAAAGCAGTGCTTTTGTCGTTTTGACGATAGTAGCAATTAGCCATATAGTATTTTGCTAAAGCATTGTATTTCCCTTCCGGATATGTATTAATATATTTTGTAAAACTGTTTATCGCTTCTTCCAATTCGTCTCTGAAGTAGACTTTTTCAGCTGCCTTGTACATAAGTGAATCGGCTTGTGTTGAAGATCCGCGTCCTAATGATTTTGTAAGGCCTGTGTATTCCTCTACTCTATTTGTTTCTACTAGTATACTCTCTAATGTTGAAAGTGAAGTTTCTGCTTCTTCTGTATTAGGATATTCAGATATAATGCTCTTGTAAGTGCTAACTGCCTTGTCTGTTTCACCTCCATTATATTGCAACATGGCAATTTGGAGTTTTGATTTCCTTACAATAGAATTAGTTTTTGGATACTCTTTATTTATACGATTGAAGGTTGTAATTGCATCTGCATTGTTATCAATAGCAACATAAGCGCGTCCTATCTCGAATAATGCGTCATCAGCCCATTCTGATTTCGGATACTCTGCGATAAGACTTTGCATGATGGTAATTTTCTGATTGTAGTCTTTTTGCAAACCACAGACGAAACCTTTCTGGTATAGGGAATAATCTGTACCTTGTATCTTGATACCATATTGGGAAGCTTGTTCGTATGCATTTTTTGCTTGGTCAAATTGCCTGTTTTGGAAATAACAATCACCAATTCTGTTGCATGCATCGACCAACATAACTTTATCTTCGCTCTCTAAATTGATGAACTTACGGAACCACAGATTTGCTTCTTTGTAATCATTTTGTTTAATGTATACATAGCCTAAATTGTAATGAGCTAAAGAGTACTCATCACCATTCTTACTGCCTATTTTATTTAAGTATCCTTCGTAAGCTTTCTTTGCCTCATCATATTTCTTCATCTTATACATGCACTCTCCATACCAAAAATAGCTTCGTGCTGTAATCTCATAATTGTATGATCTATTGTTGATTATAGTCTCAAAATTTTCGGCTGCAGCTCCGTATTTACGATTGGCAACTGCTGTCGTTCCCATTCCGAAAAGTACTCTTTGCTCAGCTTCCTTGATAGCAGGATTATCACTTTTAATATTCTGAATTGATTGATAAGCTGCATCATAGTTTTTGGTAGTGAGGTACACATTTAGTAGATATTCGTATACTTTTGGAACGTATTGAGAGTTAGGGAAATATTTCAAAAATCTTTCGAAAGCAACTACGGATTCGTTAAATGGAGAGAAAGACATCTCGTAAGTAACTAAAGCGTAGTTATAGAGTGCATCTTCTTGGATACCGGAATCATATTTGTATCTTGCAGCGGCTTCAAATGCCATACGTGCGTTCTTTTTGTCGCCAAGTTTAATGTAAGCCATTGCTATATGGAAGTAGCTGTTTTGTGTTAATATGTCTTCCTTGCTAGTTGCTTTTGATAGATAGGCAATGGCATTTTTAAAATCATCTGTTTTATATGCCGATATTCCTAACATATACCAATCTTCACGACTTATTTTCTTTGTAGCTGTTTTGTATAAAGACAAGTATTCCAATGCATCAGCGTAATTCTGTGATTTAAAGCTGCATGCACCAAGAAGATGTTTAATATCATTTATATTTTTGTTGTTTCCTCCCTTGTCTAGAAGTGCTTTTCCATAGCTTTGCAATTCACTGCAACGGTCCATTTTATAAAGACATTGGCATATTATATATGGTGTTGTCGTTTGGAAATCAGGATGATCTTCAACAGATTTTAGATATTCGTATGCTGTTTCATAATTTTCCAAACGATATTGCGAAAATCCATAATAATATCTTGCAGCTTGACTGAATTTGTTTTCCGGTTTTTTAAGTAATTCTTGTAATTCGTATGCTGCTTTTTCGTAACTCTCTTGTTTTACGTATGCATATCCTTTATAAAATAGCAATTCCAAAAATTCTTCCTCATCTAATTCTGCAGCCTTTATTTGTTCAAAATGTTTAATCGCCGGTTTGTATTTGCCTGACTCAAACTCAAGAATGCCGAGGTATAGATGGATACGTTCATTATCAGTAGAGTATGGATACCTGGCTTGATATGCTTCTAATTTTGATTGTGCATCATCCTTTCGAAGTATATACGAAGACATCGCAATATAATATTTAGCTTGTCTAAGTTCTTCTGATTCGGCATCCGGATTAGTTTTTAAATACTCTTCTAAATATCGTGTAGATGCAGAGTAATTTTTTTCGGTGAAAAATGATTGCCCTTCGGAAAAGAGGCGATGTTGTGTGTTATCGAATGGTGATCTTTGTGCAATACATGGAGTAAGACTAGCGCACATAAGAGCCAAAACAACGAAACGGCTGATGTATTTCATTACAAAATATGATTTTAGTGCATAATATTTAAACGAATATTGATGCAATTTATTGTCTTAAAACCTAATAGTGTTATTATAACGACCGCAAAGATAATTAATTTATTGTTCCATTTTTGTTGAGTATTTAAAAAGTTGTGCATGTTGCCGAAGTATATATTCAAGTAGCAAGTGCGAAATTACAATTTTTTTATGCTTTTTGCGTTTCACACTTCTTATTTTAAATTTCAGATAATTGAGTATTACACCTTATTATTATATATTTTGCTTGCAGCGAAATAAATTTTATTACTTTTGCACCGAATTTCCATCCACTTTCTCAAAATATTATGCTCATGGGTAAAAATTTAGTCATTGTTGAGTCTCCTGCCAAAGCTAAGACCATAGAAAAATTTTTAGGCAAAGATTATCATGTTACTTCGAGTTTTGGTCATATTCGTGATTTAAAAACGAAAGACATCAGTATTGACTTTAAGAAAAACTATCATCCTATTTATGAGGTTCCTGCTGATAAAAAGAAATTGGTTGCAGATTTAAAGAAAAAGGTAAAAGAAAGTGAGGCTGTATGGTTGGCATCCGATGAGGACCGCGAAGGAGAAGCAATTGCATGGCACTTGGCCGAAGAGTTGAAATTAGATACAAAAACAACCAAACGAATTGTTTTTCACGAAATTACAAAGAATGCGATATTAGAAGCTATTGAGCATCCACGTAATATAGATTTAGCTTTGGTTGATGCTCAACAAGCTCGTAGAGTACTCGACCGCATAGTAGGTTTTGAACTGTCACCTATTTTATGGCGTAAGATTAAACCGGCTCTTTCTGCAGGACGTGTACAATCTGTTGCTGTTCGTTTAATTGTTGAACGCGAACGCGAAATTCAACAATTTCGTCCGGAAGCATCTTATCGTGTAACTGCAATATTTAAAACACAATTGGGTGAGGAAATTCGTGCAGAATTAGGAAATCGATTTAAGAATAAGGCTACAGCTGAATCATTCTTAGAAAAATGTAAAAATGCAAGTTTTACTATTGAAGATATTACTACAAAACCTTCAAAACGTACTCCTGCTCCACCATTTACAACTTCAACCTTACAACAAGAGGCATCACGCAAATTAGGATATTCAGTTTCTCAAACAATGCGAATTGCTCAGCGTCTGTACGAAGATGGTAAGATAACATACATGAGAACCGACTCCGTAAACCTATCTTCGCTGGCAATTAATGCCGGTAAACAAGAAATCTTGGCATTTGCAGGCGAAAAATACAGTAAGGTTCGTCAATATACTACAAACTCGAAAGGTGCTCAAGAGGCTCACGAGGCAATTCGTCCTACATATATGTCGGCACACACTATTGAAGGAACGAAACAAGAGCAGTATTTGTATGAGTTGATTTGGAAAAGGACAATAGCATCACAAATGGCTGATGCTGAACTTGAAAAAACCTCTGTAATTATAGGAATTTCTGATTCCGAAGACAAATTTATTGCATCAGGCGAAGTGTTGAAGTTTGATGGTTTCTTGAAAGTTTATATGGAATCGAAGGACGATGAAGAAGAAGACGGAGATATGCGTATTTTGCCTTCGGTTAAAATAAAAGACGAATTAATATATAAGAAAATTGCTTGCACACAGCGTTTTACACAGCGTCCGCCACGTTATACCGAAGCATCATTAGTTAGAAAAATGGAAGAACTCGGAATCGGACGTCCTTCAACTTATGCTCCTACAATAAGTACAATTCAAAATAGAGAGTATGTTATAAAGTCTGACAAAGAAGGAAATAAGCGTGAATACAACGAATTGATTCTTACAAAGGGGCTTATAAAAGATGAAATCTTGAGTGAAGTAGTCGGAACCGAGAAAAACAAATTGTTCCCGACAGATACAGGTACTGTAGTAAATGATTATTTGATAAAGAATTTTGGCAATATTGTGGATTACAATTTTACTGCAAAAGTAGAAAAAGACTTAGATAAGGTTGCAGAGGGTAAAACACAGTGGGAAAAGACTATAGATATCTTCTATAAAGGATTTCACCCATTGATTGATGCATCTTTGCAAGAGCATACCGATCATAAAGTCGGAGAGAGGATTTTAGGTAAAGATCCTAAATCGGGCAGACAAATATCGGTTAAGATAGGTCGTTTTGGTGCGGTTGCTCAGTTAGGCACGGCTTCAGATACCGATAAACCTGTTTTTGCATCGCTGCAAAAAGGACAATCTATAGAAACTGTAAGTTTAGAGGATGTACTTGAACTTTTTAAACTTCCACGTTTAGTAGGAAATTTTGAAGGGAAAGAAATAAAGGCTAATACAGGTCGTTTCGGTCCCTATGTTATGCACGACAGCAAATTCTTCTCGCTGACCAAGGATGTCGATCCAATGAGTATTACAGAAGAACAGGCTATTGAATTAATCAAAGCTAAGCGCGAAGCAGAAACTAATAAAGTTTTCAAGTCGTTTGATGAGGATAAATCTATGCAATTATTAAATGGCCGTTACGGAATTTATTTGTGCAAAGACAAACAAAATTACAAGTTACCTAAGGATAAAAAAGCTGAAGAATTGACTTATGCAGATTGTTTGAAGATAATTGAAGCTGCACCTGCAAAGGAGACTAAGAGAAGAAAAAAATAAATTTCAGATAGATTAAAAAAACGGCTATACTATGAGTTAAATCTCAATGTATAGCCGTTTTTGATATATAATTATCTTGCTAAAATTTTTACTTTTAGCTTTTTGTATGCTCTTTCAGCCTTTGCTTTGGCTTCGTCTACTGTATTTGCTGATGCTAAAATAACACCAAGTCGGCGATGCCCTTTTACTTCAGGTTTGCCAAAGATTCTTATTTGTACATCTTCTTCGTTAAGTACATCTTCAAGACCGGAGAATATAACTTTGTCCGTATCTCCCTCAACAACAATCGCTTTTGATGCAGATGGACGATAAAAGCGTATGCTTGGAATAGGAAGTCCGAGTACTGCACGTGCATGTAGAGAAAATTCTGATAAATCTTGAGATATCATTGTTACCATTCCCGTATCATGAGGTCTTGGTGAAACTTCGCTAAATAAAACCTTATCCTTACAAATAAATAATTCAACACCGAAAATACCCCATCCTCCCAATGCATCTGTAATCTTCTTCGCAATCTCTCTTGCTTGGTTTAAGCACTTTTCCGACATAGCTTGAGGTTGCCATGATTCTCTGTAATCACCATCAACTTGATGATGTCCTATCGGTTGCAAAAAGCTTGTTCCGCCCGAATGCCTAACCGTCAGTAAGGTTATTTCATAATCGAAAGGTACAAAACCCTCTACAATAACTCTACCTGCTCCTGAGCGTCCTCCTTCTTGTGCATTATGCCATGCTATGTCAATATCTTGTGCTTTTTTTATAACACTTTGACCATGCCCGGAAGAACTCATAATTGGTTTTACAACACATGGAATACCGATCTCTTTAATTGCAGTGTTAAATTCTTCGTATGTATCGGCAAAAAGATATTTTGATGTTGGTAAACCTAATTGTTCTGCAGCTAGTTTGCGAATACCTTCTCGATTCATGGTTAAGAAAGCTGCATTCGCTGTAGGAATTACATTATATCCTTCTTTTTCGAGTTCAACAAGGGTTTTAGTAGCTATGGCTTCGACCTCCGGAATTATGTAATCAGGTTTTTCTTGCTCAATAACCGAGCGCAGTGCATTGCCGTCTAACATTGAAATCACATGCGATCTATGTGCGATTTGCATAGCAGGAGCATTCTTGTATCTATCAACAGCTATTACCTCAATGCCATATCGTTGTAATTCAATTGCAACTTCCTTTCCTAATTCTCCCGAGCCGCAAAGTAAAGCTTTTTTGCCGATAGGAGATAATGTAGTACCTAATTCCAACATATTTTTTGATTTTATAATGGCTGTAAAGTTATTATTTTTCTCTCAAATAGAACTACCTTTGTGCCCATGACTTTTGAAGATTATTTACCATATTATAAAAGGAATTTGAGGATTGCCGGACCGGTAGTACTTTCGCAACTTGGAGGTTCTATTACGCAACTTGCTGATAACATTATGGTTGGGCATCTCGGTACGGTCGAATTAGCAGCCGTTTCTTTTGCAAATACAATTTTTATTATTGGGATGCTTTTCTCAATCGGGATAACTATGGCATCAACACCACTAATAGGTCAGGCATACGTTCAAGGCGAGCATACAAAACTTACGTCATATCTTCAAAATTCGTTGTTACAAGTGATTTTGACCGCTATAGTAATTTCAGCATTATTATTCGCGCTATATCCATTTATGGATGACATGGGGCAAGAACCTGATGTAGTGAAATTAGCTAAGCCTTACTATATACTTTTAGTGATAAGTTTATTCCCATTTTTGATTTTCTGTTTCTTTAAGCAATTTCTCGAAGGTCTTGGAAGCACTAAACATGCTATGATTATTACAATAATTTGCAATATTGTAAATATCGTATTAAATTATTTCTTGATATTCGGTACTTACGGATTCCCTAAGTGGGGAATAATAGGAGCCGGTGTTGCAACATTACTTTCAAGAGTGCTGATGCCAATAATGTTTCTGATTATTATACGTAAAAAAACAGATTGGTGGATGTTTTTTAATCGATTCGGCAAAA
Organism: Bacteroidota bacterium; assembly: GCA_022708465.1. GTDB lineage: Bacteria > Bacteroidota > Bacteroidia > Bacteroidales > Paludibacteraceae > Enterocola. The sequence continues at coordinate 11,637 of JAKIYQ010000037.1, forward strand.
AAGTATTTTCGTTTAAAGTATTAAGAGAATTGCACTCGCTTGGTTTGCCTATTGCGGGTCAAATGGTACTTGAAATATCTGCATTTGCTTTTTCTGCGATAATGGTAGGTTGGCTTGGGGCTGTCCCTTTGGCATCACATCAAATTGCTCAAAATATTTCAACCATAGCGTTTATGGTAGTTTTAGGCATATCTACTGCAACAACCATTAGAGTTAGTCATCAATTGGGTTTACGCGATTTTAAAGCATTGCGGATGGCTGCATCAGCTTCAATCCATCTATGTTTAGCAACTAATTTTATTCTGGGATTATTAATATTGAGTTTCAGATATATAATACCAATCGCATTTACCGAAGACGCAGCAGTTATTGAACTTGCAGCACAGTTATTATTATTTGTCGGCTTGTTTCAATTGTTTGATGGAATGCAATCTGTAGGAATAGGAATCTTAAGAGGCTTGACCGATGTAAAACGCCCTGTAATATATGCTTTCATATCATATATCTGTATTAATCTTCCAATAGGATATATATTTGCATTTGTCTTTAAAATGGGGGCTGCAGGCATTTGGTTAGGGTTCGTATTCGGATTAGGAGTAGCTGCAATTTTATTTCATATCAGATACAGGAAACGTATAAACGAGTTAGAGTCAGCATATTATAAAACATGTTGATTCTTATCTCAATGATTTTTTGTTTTTTTATCCCAAGAATAATTTTATTAGTTGCAATTTGATTTTGCTGAATGGGGGATATCTGAACGGTAAATCTAGCCAATTAGCTTTTTTTAAGATGCTTTTGTGATGGCTGAAGGTGTCAAATCCGTATTTCCCGTGATATGAGCCCATACCACTACTTCCAACTCCTCCAAATGGTAGTTTAGGCGATGCAAGATGTATGATAGTATCATTAATGCATCCTCCTCCAAATGATACATTTTTTATAACATTAGAATCTACACTTGAGTTTGTTGTAAATAAATATAATGCCAATGGCTTGGGTCTGGAATTGATTATATTGATAGCTTCGTTTGTGCTGCTGTATGTGATTATAGGAAGTATTGGACCAAAAATTTCTTCTTCCATAACTTTACTACTTAAACCATTTACAGATAGTAAGGTAGGGCTTATTTGAAGTGTGTCTGTACGATATTCACCTCCTGATATAATTTCACCATCTTGTAAATATGCAACTAATCTGTCAAAATGACGCCTATTAATTATACGCGGATATGATTTGTTTTCTAATGCATTTTTTCCTAGCATCTTTGTGCTGTATTTAACGAATGCATCTTTAATTTTGTCTTTTATATCGGCATGCACAAGCAAGTAATCGGGTGCAACACAGGTTTGTCCCGAATTAATTATTTTACCAAATAAAATGCGTTTTACTGCAAGTTCTATATCTGCGCTTTTGTCAATAATGCAAGGGCTTTTTCCTCCTAATTCAAGTGTAACGGGAGTCAAGTTTTCTGCAGCTTTTTGCATCACTATTCGTCCTATAGAAGTGCCTCCTGTAAAAAATATGTAATCAAATTGTTCTGACAATAGGGCTTCGCTAATTTCTTTACCTCCTTCTGCAACTGCTATATATGATTGTTCAAAATTATTGCTTATAATATCTCCTATAAGTTTAGATGTGGCAGGTGATAATTCTGATGGTTTAACAATTGCGCAATT
>JAKIYQ010000038.1:0-13140 GCA_022708465.1 Bacteroidota bacterium
GACATATTATTATTTGTATATACACGCATTAAATATGTACCTGCCGACACATTGAGAACCAATGGAAATTCGCGGCAATCAAAAGTTTGCAATAATCTACCCGACAAATCACATAACTCTGCCGAAATAATATCTGCATCAGACGACACATAAACATTCCCCATACTTGGGTTTGGATATACGCTCACATTAATTTCACCATCAACATTCTCAACATCACTAGCTTGCCATAATGTATTAAGCCATGAGATTCTATTATTCAAATAACTACGTGCCTGAATTAAACCATTTTGAAAATTAGATGATGAATAAGAAGGCCATTTCCCACAATCGCAATTGGCAGCTGAACTTATACGTGTCGCTAATTGATCCATTAAATCATATATAGTTGATAACCTCCAAGACTCATCATTCCAACGTTGTTGAACCTTTGATTGAAAACGAGGAAATTTAACCAACTCAGAAATCCAATTATCACCAAAAGGAGGATCATCGTATATAAAACCTGAATGCCTGTACGAATTTCCAAAATCCCATACCGGTCCAAAATTCAGCTTAGTATTATTCCCTCTATCCTTATTCAAATAACAACTGCCATGAAAGCCTTCGGCATTACCCATTATTTCCTGAACTATATAAAAATTAGCTGCCGATTCCAAATCAATATAATTTTCCCAATCAGTACTATTCTTATCCGGGTTGTAAATAGCAGCATTAGCATTCTCTAAGAATGTTGTCATATATGATTCCTGTTCATAAGACAATATCTCAGGCGATTTATATGTGAATCGAATTATCTCATCTTCATTTTCTTGTATTACTATTTGGTTTACATCATCGTAATTATCAATTTCCAGCAACCAACCTCCTGTTATTTCTAATGGATCTATGCTATTGTCAGCTTGTTCAACTATATTTACTCTGGTACTTGAAACTGTTATATGATCTGTTAAGAAGTACAAACCCCAATATTGTCCGTTCAGAACTAATTCAACAGGTTCCTGACCCGGTGTATATGGAAAACCAAAAATACGGCTCAATTCAAATCCTACAGTATTGCGCATAAATGCACAATCATCATCAGCATGGGCCAACAAACAAAAACTTTTGCTCTGACTTAAGTTTAGTAAAGACGCCGACGTTTCCATTTTTATACGATAAGGCTTCTTATCAAAACCAATCCAAGTATAGTTACCGCGCCCTTTTACTTCAGTATTAATCGGATTCTGTTGGGTACCATAAGATTGATAATCGGTTTGGCCCATGGCATCAATATACATGGTAGCCGGAACGTATACTTCTTTTGAAGTTATTTCATCACCACTTACGGTGTTGAGATAAAACACAGGTAAAGTATTTGAAAGATTATAGCAACCACCACTATATGGTGATATCCAAGATCCTTGTGCCCAATTACTACCGCTTGCAGGTGTATATGTTGCACCAACAACCATCTCTTGATCAGTTGTAGCTGTTCTTAATTCCATGCGAACATTAGAAATTTCATCCTTCATATTCGAGAACGTACTTTGATACACACCGGCTGCATAAGATGTATTTGAGAAGCTATAACGATACATATCATGAACAGTAGATGGAATAGTCAATTCCCATTTTCCATTACCTAAATCAATTAAATCAACAATAACAGTGTAGTCTTGGTAGTCTGATCCGTATAAAAATTTCACAGACCCATATTGTGTCTTAGAGTTATCGAAATAAAATGTACCGGATAATATATCAAGAGCATAACTGCTAACTGACATAGCTACAAGAAGTAGAATAAACGACAATTTTTTCATATATTATTTTTTAAGGTATTACAAAGATATATTTTAATATTTAATTATACAATTTTTTACGCCTTTATAACAAACAAAAATAATAAAATATTTTTATATTTATCAATGTTTTTTTACATTTGCAAGTTATGACCTTAATTAACGAAAACTACTTAAAACTACCTGAATGCTATTTCTTCAACGAAATAGAGCAAAAGATTAATGCGCACAAAGTCGTACACCCCAAAGCAGATGTAATACGTTTAGGCCTTGGAGATGTATCACAAGCACTACCCGGAGAAGTGGTGAAGGCAATGGAAAATGCTACTCGCGAATTATCAAAAATAGAAACATTTAGAGGATATGGACCGGAAACAGGTTATCGTTTCTTGATTGATAAAATAATTAAATATGATTATAACACACGTGGAGTCTCTTTAGAACCTGACGAAGTTTTTATAAGCGATGGTGCAAAATCTGATGTGGGTAATATCGGACATATATTTGGAAGAGACAATATCATTGCAATAACTGATCCTGTATACCCTGTATACGAAAATGCAGCTATAATGGGAGGACGTTCCGGTCATCTGACAGAACAAAACATTTGGAGCAATATTGTATATATACCTTGTACGCCTGAGAATAATTTTATTCCAGAATTACCAAAAGAAAAAGTTGATATTTATATATTTGTGCTACCCCAACAATCCGACAGGAGTTGCTCTAAACAAAATAGAACTTAAAAAATGGGTTGATTATGCATTAGAAAATCAAGCTATAATTATATATGACGGCGCATACGCTGCATATATCAAAGAGGATGATATTCCACACTCAATATACGAAATTAAAGGAGCTAAGAAATGTGCTATCGAAATACGTAGTTATTCAAAAACCGCAGGTTTTACCGGATTGCGTTGTTCATATACAATTGTACCGAAAGATATAATAGGGTACACTCTTATGAACGAGAAAATTAAAGTAAATAAATTGTGGAATCGAAGAGCTACTACATATTATAATGGCACATCATACATTGTACAAAGAGGTGCAGAAGCACTATACTCTCGTAAGGGATTCAAACAGTATCAAACAAACATTGATTACTATCTAACAAACGCTAGCATAATACGACAAGAAATGATCGGTGCAGGATATGAAGTTTACGGCGGAGTAAATGCTCCACATATTTGGATTAAAACGCCTAAAAACACACCTTCTTGGAGGTTTTTCCAAGAATTACTTTATGAAATAAACGTAGTTTGCACTCCCGGAGCCGGTTTTGGACAAGGAGGTGAAGGCTTCTTTCGTTTCACTGCTTTCAACACAAGAGAGAATACAATAGAAGCCATGAATCGCATTAAGAAGAGAATATAAAAAAACGTCAAATGAAATATAAACAAAATGGATACTTAATTAAGTATCCATTTGTTTTTTTCTCCTAAGCTTTTTCTGCTATCATTTTCAAAGCTACATCCAAAATGGTTGTATCATCCAAAATAACGATTCCACCGTCGGGACCCGGTTCTATGTGTAATCCGCAAGAACCTCCTTGTTTAAAATTATGCCCACCGAAATAATTTCTGACAGTTTCTTCTTGAATGCCAAGTTGTTCGGCAATTTTATGAATACTGCCATTGGGCAGACTGTCTTTAATCTTTCTCAACTCGTTGAATGTCATCTGCTTTACCATAATCCAGTAGTATTAAGTTAATAAATAATGTTTGTAAAATTAAACTGCAATAAACTTAATACTTTTTTTTATGATATGCAAACTTTTTATGCTAAAAAATATCAGTTATATAAATCAATAGGCAAATATATTCTTTGAAGCAAATAGCATAATAAAAAACAATGTTGTAAGCATCGTTAAAAAAACTATACGTAAATCTTTTTGCGGATAATCAACATTTGTTCTGATATTAGTTTTATGTATACTATATCGGTATTGGGGTAATTTCTTTTTCAATAATAAATATAATGCATAAAACATCCAAGCTATAAACACTCCGGACAATGCTCCAAATAAAATATCAATCGGGAAATGTACACCTAAATATATTCTTGAATAACTGTTTAATATTGCCCACATAAAAATCATGAAAGAATACCATGTATTCTTAAATAGTAATGCAGTAAACATTGCTAAGCCGAAAGTATTTGCAGCATGTGAAGAAATAAATCCGTATAAATCGCCCTTATCGCCCCTAACTGTATGAACAAGAAGATCAATTGAAGGATCATGAGATGGTCTTAATCTTTCGAATAAGGGCTTACAAAATCCGGATGCAAATTGATCAGCAAAAACAATTGTCAAAATAATACCTATTGCTATTAGAAGAGTCTCACGTTTTTTATTCTTAATAATAACGTAAATAATTGATATATACAAAGGTATCCAAACAAATTTATCCGTTATCCAGAACATAAACCCATCAAAGAAGTCATTATGCAATGCATTTAGTTGTAAAAAACAACTCTTATCCCATTGCTCTATCTCACGAATAAACTCAAAAAAAGACTGAAAAATATCAACACTCATGATACTATATTTTCTCTATTGATTTTGACAAAATCCATCCCGTATTACCATCTTCTGTTGTAATCTCTGACCAATCACCTAAAACTGATTTAATAGTCAACTTAGTTCCTTCATGTAGTACAAATAAATCTGTACCGCTATTATCAGGCGAACTTTTAATTGTTGCGGTAGGAACAAAAACTATGGCAGTAGAATGATCTTCTAATGCTTTTTTTTGCTGATACGAAAACACTAAAGAAATAGCTGTAAAGCACAAACTTGCGATGGCAAGTCCAAACCCTGTTTTCTTAAGCCAAATACGCCTACCAAAAATATATAAGAACAAACTGATAACTAGTATAATAAAAAATACAACTCCGACATAAGCCCATTTATTTGAATCAGCAATGTTTCTAAATTCTTCTATCCATTTAACAAAAAATATAGTGGCAAACGGTTCTATTTTATCTACTGTTTTTTGACGAACAAATTCCAAATTATGTTGAGCATCAACATTATCAGCATCTAAACGCAATGCTCGTTCATAATTTAAAATTGATGGAGCTAATTTTCCTGTTCTGTAATATGCATTACCGAGATTAAAATATAAAGTACTTGATTCGTAACCACTTTGAGTAATGTTTTCATAAATCTGTATTGCTTCTTCATAATTACCGGCTGCATACGCATCATTAGCCGATTTCATATTTTCAGCAGAGATTGGTAATGACAAGGTCAACACTAAACTCACAATATATAATATCTTTTTCATGTTCATTTCTTTTATTTTATGGTGTTTTCCAATTGACCGATCAAGTTCAAAGAACGTTCAAATATATTTTCAAGAGATAAGTCCTCTTCTACTACCGGAGAGAAACGAGCAAATTCACAATCAGACAATGTCTTAAGAAATTCATCTATCAATTCTTGAGAAGCATTATGACGCAACAATTCATCTTGCACATTATCTTTAGTTAAATCAGCAACCGGAATTAATAATTTATCACTCAAGTATCCCCACAAAGCCTTCATAGTCTCTTCATAAAAATGTGCTTTATCTGATGCTTTCATATATTTTTCAGCAGCCTTCAGACGTTTACGTGCTTGTTTATTAGCTCGTTTTGTTTTACGTAATGCGACATTGGCATTTTCTCTTGCTTGTTTTTGTAACACGATTACCAAAACCAAGAAAATAATAAACGGTAAAATAATTGCCATCCAAAAAGATGCTGATCCCAAAAAGAAATCATTCTTTGGTTTTAAAGTAAGATCGCTGCTAATATATCTTATATCTGACCCTATATTTTTTACACTTTCCTTATTCGACACATAATTAGAAGAAACAACTGCTGTTTCGTCAGATGTACCTTCTACTTCAATTGAATAAGCAGGAGTAAGCAATGTTTTATATTTCTTTGTATTTAAATCAAAATATGTAAATTCGGCAGAGGGTATTTCAAAATCTCCTCCAAAACGTGGAATTGCCAGATATTCAATATTTCTATTGCCGGAAGTTCCCGTTGGTGCTGCTTTGATATTTGTTTCTACCTTAGGGTCATAAATATCAAAATCTGTTGGGAATGTTATTTCAGGGTTCTTAAGCAATTTTAAATTTCCATTTCCTGATATAGCCACTTTAATTGTTACTGCATCGTTGGCTTTTAATTTGATTGAGGAAATAGTTGAAGACAGTTTGTAAGTCCCTACTGCCCCACTAAAACTTGCCGGTGCACCTGATGGCAAAGGCATTACCTCAACTTTAGCCGATGGTATGTTCAAAGTTTTTCTTACTTCTTGATACGAATCAAAGAAGCTATCAAATATACTTTGTGCCCTATTGTTAACACGTACTCTTAAAACTATATCTAATTTTCCTGATTCAATATTTAAAGTTCCGGATTGTTGCGGATATAGCAAACATTGTTTTAAGACGTATGTATTGTAGTTCAAACCATCATAATGTTCTGTGACAAACTGTTGGTTTTTGTTTAGATCAATTTCTTGCACATAAAAACCTTTAAATTCAGGAAATTTTGCGCTTGGAATATTGCTAACATCATTTCTAGTATACAATTTATATGTGACTAAAATAGCCTCTTGTTCGTAGACTTTTGTTTTTGATAAAGTCTGACGAACGAATATTTGTTTATCAGAAATATTTGCAGATGTATTGCTCTGAGCTACAGGAACTTGATTCGAACTTTGCGTACTTGATGAAGAAGGCACTTTTTGATCAGGAGGAAGTACTTTTATTTCTAGTTGATTAGAACTATATTTTTGCCCATCAACCAATATTGTAGCAGGAGCTAATACATATTTACCCGGAGCTTTTCCTGCTAATATGTAAGTATACGATATTGACATTGTTTTGGTCATTGAACCATTAGTAATCTGCATACTTGAACTACGTGATGTAGAAGGCCCCATTAACACGTCAAAATCAGACATATCAGGAACTCGAAGATCCTTGCCTTCTTTATTTAGTGTGTATGTAACTCTAAACTGGTCGCCTTCAACTACTGCTTCAGGTGCCGACGCTGAAAATTGAAGATCCTCAGCATACACTGAAACGGCTAACATACATAAGCCTAATATAACTAATATTTTTGTTTTCATATTACCAGTCTTTTTCCAAATGCCTTTGTCCTGCCTGTTGTTGTTCTTTTACTTTTTCCTGTACTTCTTTCTCGTCTTGAGAGTATGAGTCTAATATTTGTTGAGCCGCTTCCTTAGACAATTCTTGTTGTTTTTGTTGCTGTTGCTGCGGCTTTTGTTGATCTTTCTTATCTTTTTGATCTTGCTGTTGCTGTTGATCCTTCTGATCTTTTTTATCTTGATTCTGATCTTGCTGTTGTTGCTGTTGCTGTTGTTGCTGTAACTTCTGCTGGGCTAAAGCTAAATTAAAACGAGTATCATTATCTGATGGACGATTCTTAAGCGATTTTTTATACGCGTCAATACTCTTTCCATAATCTTCTGCTTGATAATAAGAATTACCCATATTATGATATACTGATGCCAATTTATCTTTATCATCAGTTAAAGTAGCCGCTTTTTCAAATTCTTCGGCAGCTTCTTTGTATTTTTTTTGTTGATACAAACTATTCCCAAGATTGTAAAAACTTTCTATTGACTTCTTGTCTTTTTGAATACCTTTTCTGTACTCAATTTCTGAATCGGTATATTTTTGGTCTTTGTATAATTTATTTCCACTACGGATATCAGGATTTGCCTCTTGAGCCAATACTACAAAAGGTATGCCAATAGATAAGATAGTACAAAACAATAATTTTCGCATGATACTAAAACAATTTAACATTCTTAAATAAAGGATTCTTACGTTCCAATAAACAAGCTTCAACGAGCAAAAATATCAATGCTAACCACAAAAGAGGAGCATATTGCTCATTATAATTAGTATAGACTTCAGCTTCTATATCTGCCTTATCCAATTTATTCAATTCTTTAGATAACAAACGTACCGCTGTTCCTGCGATATCTGCTCTTACATACACTCCTCCACCTGCTTGAGCTATTTCTTGACACATTTGCTCATTCAACTTGGTTACAACCACATTACCATCACTGTCTTTTCTAAAACTATTTGTTCCGTTTATTGGGATTGGCGATCCTTGAGGAGTACCCAAACCCAGAACATTTACGGTAACACCATTTTCAAATGCCATTTTTGCAGTAGAAACTGCATCATCCTCGTGGTTCTCACCATCAGTAATGATTATTATTGATCTACTGATATTTTCTTGCGTACTAAATAAACCCATAGACATTCGTATAGCAGAACCTATCGCAGTACCCTGTACAGGTACCATTCCGGGATTTATATTAGATAAGAACATCTTAGCTGATCCAACATCTGTAGTCATTGGCATCTGAACATATGCATCTCCGGCAAATACCAATAAACCTACCTTATCATCTTGTAAGTTGTCTATTAATCTGGATAGTACTTGTTTTGCACGCGACATTCTGTCAGGTGACACATCTTGAGCTAACATTGAATTTGATACATCCACTGCTACCATCATTTCAATACCCTGACGCTTAACTTTTTCTAATTTTGTACCAAATTGAGGACCTGCTAAAGCAAAAATACATAAGATAATTGCGACTAAAACCGCATAAAACTTTACTCTTGGGCGCCAATGAGAAGCAGTTAGCATCAAATTTTTGAGTAATGATTTTTCGCCTAATTTTCTTAAACGTTTATTCTTGATGATTAAGCTATAGTAGAAGAAACCGATCAAAACCGGTATCAGTAATAATAAATATAAATATTCGGGACGAGCAAATCGAAACATCTTTAAAATCTTTAAGAAATTAATTCTTTATCATTTAATACGCAATATCAATTCGATACATCAAGGAATTGATTTTAAAACAGTGTTACGTAAAGCAACAGCAGAAACTAAAAATACGACTGCTAACAATGAAAAAATATGGTACAATTCTTCCTTTTTGCTGAATTCTTTTACATTAATCTTAGTTTTTTCCATTTTATCAATCTCAGAATAAATTGACTCCAAACTATCATTATCAGTAGCTCTAAAATAAGCACCTCCGGTAGTTGAAGCAATTTGCTGCAAAGTTGGTTCGTCTATATCTACTTCTACATCTTGATATTGTACGCCATAAGGTGTCTGGAATGGATAAGGAGCCATCCCTCTCGTACCAACACCAATAGTATAAACACGCACTCCAAATGTTTTTGCAATCTCACCGGCTGTCGTTGGTGCAATCTCTCCTCTATTATTAGAACCATCAGTCAATAAGATTATAACTTTAGATTTAGCTTGACTATCCTTAATACGATTAATCCCAGTTGCCAAACCGGAACCTATTGCTGTTCCGTCTTCAATCATTCCACTCTTTACACCTTTCATTAAATTGATGAGTTCAGCATGATTCACTGTCAAAGGACATTGTGTAAAACTTTCACCGGCAAATACTACAAGTGCAATATTATCGTTTGAACGATCAGAGATAAATTTACTTGCAACCAATTTTGCAGCTTCCAAGCGATTAGGCTTCAGATCTTCGGCTAACATACTTCCGGATATATCAAGAGCCATAACTATGTCAATACCTTCTGTAGTTTGATTACTCCAACTATCGCTTTTTTGAGGACGTGCTAATGCAAAAATTATTGATATAATAGATAAAACAGACAATACAAATGGCAGATGTCTCAAATAAACTTTAGGAGATTTTTTAATACCTGAAAAAGAAGCAACCGATGAAATTTTAACTTCCGGTGTAAACGATTTTCGTTTCCAAACGTACCATGCAACTACTGGCACTACCAATAGCAACAACAAAAAATAATATGGATTAGCGAATGTCATGATTTAGACTCCTTTCCTACAGTTTCATCTGTATTTTTTGGATTTTCAGCATCATCACTAACAATCTCAGGTTCTGTTACTTTGGTCTTTTCAACAAAAGTAAACGCATCTATTATAGAACGATAATTCTCTTTATCAAGAGGAATAAATTTTGCAAACTTCACTAAATCAGACAATTCTAACATCTGTCGCAAAATTGTTCTTACCTCATCCATATCAGGATGTTTTCTGGTAAGTGCCATAATTTCTTCAGATGTCATTTCCATTGCATTTATATCAAAACGACTAGCTATATAAACACGTACAACTTCAGTCAATTCGGTATAAAATTCTTTAATTTTGCCTGACTGCCATAACTTTTCTTCTTTTATCTGCTCTAAACGACGTAAAGCGACTACATCAGGAGATTCTTTGATTTCCTCTTTTACCGGAATAAATGGCACCTTCTTTTTGAAAACATATTTAATTAAAATGAATGCTATTAGTGCAATAACTGCTAATATACCTAACACAATGCCCACCCATTTAAAAAGTTCTTTCCAACTAAATGGAGCATCCATGATTTCTTTTATGTCTTTAACAGAGTCTGTTTCAGGATTTACCTTTACAGTATGCACAGTTAAACCTATTGGACGACTTTCTATTTTTTCGTTTGCACTAGCAAACTGCATCGCAGGAATAAAATAAAAACCACTATCAAATGATGTTATTATGTAGTCTAAATTAATCTGAATTCTACCATTGCCTAAATCAATTGTATCCGGCTTTAAAACTTCTACAATTTCTACTCCTTTTGCTATAGTATCCTGCAACAATGGCATTGATACTTTTGTATCTTTGGGCTGGGCAAATTCATAGCGAAGCGTCGTTTGTTCTCCTATCTGTATTTGTGCAGGATCTAACTTGCCATACACTGACAAATCTTGTGCTGTAAGACAAAAAACACACGCAAAAAATGCTATTAATAGTTTTACTCTCATATAACTATCCTCTCATTCTAAACAAATTAATTAAAACCTTTACGTAATCGTCACATGTTCTAACAGAAGCCAAGTCAATTCCATTTTTGGAAAATTCTTTTGACATAAGTTCTTGACGTTTACGCCAATGCTCTTCATAACTTTTTCTAACATCCCATCTGGAAGTATCAACATACATACATTCGCCTGTTTCAGAGTCTTTTACCTTCATCAAACCAATATCAGGCATTTCTGAATCTTTTTGGTCATACACTTGCAGAGCCACTAAATCATGTTTTTTACCGGCTATCATAAGTGCTTTATCAAAATTATCTGAAATAAAATCCGAGATAAGGAATGCTGTACAACGTTTTTTGATCGCATTTGTCAAATAACGCAAAACCACAGATATATCTGTTTTCCTACTTTCGGGACGAAATTCAATTAATTCACGTATTATGTATAGGATATGTTTCTTACCTTTTTGAGGTGCTATAAATTTTTCTATTTTATCAGAAAAAAATATAACACCTATTTTATCATTATTTTGAATGGCTGAAAATGCTAAAGTAGCAGCTATTTCTGTCATCATTTCACGTTTTGTACTGCGTTCCGTACCAAAATCACCACTACCTGATACATCAACCAATAACATAACGGTAAGTTCTCGTTCTTCTTCAAATACTTTAATATATGGATGATTAAAACGAGCTGTAACATTCCAATCAATATTTCTAATATCGTCACCGAATTGGTACTCACGTACCTCGGAAAAGGCCATACCTCTACCCTTAAAGGCAGTGTGATACTGACCTGCGAAAATATTCTGCGACAACCCGCGCGTTTTAATTTCGACTTGCCTTACTTTTTTTAATATTTCGCTTGTTTCCATAGAAATAAATTGATTTTTCCCTTCATTAAGGAACTTCAACAATATTCAAGATTCGGCTTATAATTTCTTCTGATGTTAAATTATTTGCTTCTGCTTCATAGCTCAAACCAATTCTGTGACGAAGAACATCATAGCATACTGCACGAACATCTTCCGGAATAACATATCCTCTATGTTTAATAAATGCATAAGAACGAGCTGCCAAAGCCAAACATATTGATGCACGTGGAGAAGCTCCAAATGAAATCATTCCTTGTAAATCATCAAGATTATACAATTTTGGATCACGAGTTGCAAATACTATATCTAAAATGTATTTCTCAATTTTTTCATCCAAATATATTTCTCTTATAACTTCGCGAGCTGCTATAATTTCAGATGCTTTCAAAACAGGGATTACAGGAGCCTGTTTGGGTCCTATATTCTGACGAATAATAAGCCTTTCTTCTTCTTGTTTTGGATAGCTAACGATTACCTTTAACATAAAACGGTCTACTTGAGCTTCAGGTAGTGGATATGTTCCTTCTTGCTCAATAGGGTTTTGTGTAGCAAGAACTAAGAATGGTTCATCCAACTTATATGTTGAATCTGCTAAGGTTACTTGACGTTCTTGCATAGCCTCAAGTAAAGCACTCTGAACTTTTGCAGGAGCACGATTTATTTCATCTGCTAAAATAAAGTTAGCAAATATTGGCCCCTTTTTAACTATAAACTCTTCGGTTTTCTGACTATAAATCATAGTTCCTAATACATCTGCAGGCAGCAAATCCGGAGTAAACTGAATACGGCTATATTTACTATCTATTAGCTGTGCTAAAGTCTTAATGGCTAATGTTTTTGCCAAACCGGGCACACCTTCTAGCAATATATGTCCGTCAGAAAGAAGTCCGATTAGCAATGACTCAACCAAATGCTTCTGACCTACTATGACTTTGTCCATTCCTAAGGTTAGGACATCAACAAATGCACTTTGTTTTTCAATGCGTGCATTTAATTCTCTAATATCAACTACTTGACCCATAACTTATGATATGAATTAATGTATAATAAAAAAAACACCGCTGAACAAATTCAGCAGTGCGAAGATATGCAAATGTTAAAATGATTCCAACATTTATGCCGTTAAAAACGTTTAAGCGAATGTTATAAATGGTAGATATATGCCCTGAATAGTCTAAAATGCTTAATTTTTTGCAAACAAATCAATATTTTTTACCAATTTCGATTGCCTTTTTGATACATTCCTCGTTATTTGGATCAACAAGTGACGGATCCAAATCAGGTATACGTAATCGCATTCCTTGAGCAACATCATTAGGATGCCTTAGCACATCTCTATTTGCATCATAAACATATACCCAAAATGCCTTATGGCCAAACGCACGATATGCAACCATCGTTAAACGACTACCATCTCTTACTATTACAGTTTCTCTAACAGGTGCATCCTTAGCAACCGATGGATTATAATCAGCTATTGGTGCCATTTCCGCAATAGCTACTGTATCTGTAACCAAAGAATCTGATTGATTATATAATGAATCAAAATACAGTTCTGTTGAATCTTCTAATAGTAAATTCTCTTCCAACTCTACCGGAGCTACGGCAACTGTATCAGGTT
>JAKIYQ010000003.1:0-49965 GCA_022708465.1 Bacteroidota bacterium
CACAGGCAAGATTGTATTGGGGTACAAACTCAATTGCAACGAATAATCCTTGGTTTAATCAATCTGCACCTCATGGTGGAAGTGTTAATCAAGATTGGAACCACAATTTCGAACCAACTAGAAATTTAATGAAAAGAGCGCTTAAATATTGGATAGACGAATATAAAGTTGACGGATATCGCATGGATTTATCGCACGGCTTCTGTGGGCCTTCATGCAATGAACGTACTGCAATTATGTTTGACTATTACAATAATGGTGTAAAAGCAGGTAATCAATATGCATATTTTATTCTGGAACATTGGGAAGAATCATCAGGCGAAAGAGGTAATTACATAAATAACGGCATGATGTGTTGGTCATACAATAACTCGCAAACAGGTACCGCATTCTCACAAACAGCAATGGGTTGGTTAAGAGATGGTGATGCTCTTGATGGCGCTGGTATGGATGGTTGGATTTCGTATAGTGAAAGCCACGATGAACAACGCAATTTCTGGAAATCAAAAATGTGGGGAAACAGTGATTTCAAAACTAATGTTGCATCACGTATGAACAGAGTACCTCTAAATGTCGCATTTGGAGCATTACAAGATGGTCCTCACATGTTATGGCAATTCCAAGAATTAGGATATGATTATTCTATATGCAGAAGTGAAAGCGGTTTATATGACAGCAACGATACGGGTAGTGCTAATTGCAGCAGAGTTGATCCAAAGCCCATTCCGGAAGCATTAAGCTGGTATACAAATGCAGATCGCATGAATTCATATAAAAAGATAGGTCAGATATTACAACTAAGAACTAAAATTAAACCGACAGTATTTGAAGGAAATCCAACAAGCACTGATTTAGGATCAGGCAAGGCAGCTAGAAGTATAATATGGGGAAGTGGCAATGATCGTATATTTATTGTCGGAAACTTTAATGTTCCATCAGGAAGTGAGTTCGTAGGGTCTGTAAACATAACTTTGCCATCAGGTAATTCGTGGTTTGACTATTTAGCAAATGGTAATAACTCATTAAGTGCAGGGACCAGCATCAGCCTAAGTCCGGGAGAAGTTAAAATATATACAGCATCTAGGTTGACTTTACCTAGTGTACCTAATGTTTACAATGACTTTGTCGGCATTGAAGAAACTACAACAGATCCTGATTTGATTTGTAATGTTTATCCTTCATTGGTTGATGACTATGTTACAATAAATAGCCCTGAAGAAATTAGCAGAATTGATGTAGTAGGTTTAAATGGTGAGACAATTAAACTTGGCGTATCAGATAGTAAGGTATATAATCTTGCAGGCTTACCAAAAGGTCCATACCTAGTTGTTGTAAGCTTTGACAAAAAACAACAAGTATACAAGATTATAAAAAAATAAAGGCAATCTATATTCATACAAAAAGGCAGCAAAAAAATTGCTGCCTTTTGTATTTCTGAACTATTATATTAGAATCTAATCAGCATTGCTCCTGACGAGTAACCACCACCGAATACTGATAAGCCTATCAAATCGCCCTTCTTAAACTTATCTTTATTCTGAACTACAGACAACATAGAACTTGGGGAACCTGTATTACCTAACCGGCTAATGTTATTTAGAAACTTATCGTCAGGAAGATTCCACTGATTTGCAATATGACTAACGATTCGCAAATTTGCTTGATGACATGCAAAATATGATACATCGTTTATTGTTAAGTTGTTTTTGTGTAATAAAATTTCAAGTGTTTTAGGCATATAAATACATGCATGTTGAAACACGTCTCTTCCGTCATGCATTGTAATGCCGGTAGTTTTTGGAAATAATCCTACTCCTCCGGGGCCTTTCCCTATACAACCTAAACCTAGTGTTGTAACATCAAGTATTTCAGCATCAGACTCTGATTGTCTTTCTTTTGATATAAATACAGCCACAGCTGCATCACCCCACAAATGTCCGCTTTGTGGATTTGTCAAATCATTGTATGCGGAATTTTCTTCTGAGCATATTATTAAAGCCTTGCTTGCCTTGTTCATTGCAAAATAGCCTTCAATAATTTCTACTCCATTTACAAATGATGAACATGCAGAAGTAACTGCAAGTGCTTTGGCATTAGTAATGTTAAAATGACGCTGAACTCTGTGAGCTAAAGTCCCTACCGTATCCAAAATAGTATATGACGCAGACACTATTAAATCTACATCCTCAATATTATAAGACAAATTAGTTTTTGCATCTGTTACTGCATCAATTCCCATTGAGTAGCCATCTTCATTATCAGCAGTTTTGGATCTGGAATGAATTCCTGTACGTTGCAACAACCACTCATCTGTCAATCCTAAGGTATCTTCGAAATATTTGTTTATGATTCTTCCTTGGGGAACAAACATTCCCATTGCATTTATATACATATATTACAAACTTATTATGATAATTATTCGTTATTTGAGAACTTAAATATCAGTGAGTATATTATTATTTGTTGTCCTAATTTTTAGAACCGGGTGCAAATGTGTAGAAAAACATTGAATTATTAACAATCTGCAATTAAATATTGGCCAAAAATTAATTTTCTTTTGCCAATACTGTTAATTTGTATCAAATTATATATAATTTATGCTGTTAAACATAAAAAAGACTATTGATACTACAAATTAAATTTCGTAATTTGCCAAGCCTTAGAATTTAAATTTATCATAAATTAATCCAATTATTATGAGAGTCTACCAAACTAACGAAATCAAGAACATTTCACTTGTGGGAAGTTCGGGGTCAGGTAAGACCACTCTTGCTGAAGCAATGCTTTTTGAGAGTGGTCTAGTAAAAAGAAGAGGAAGTGTAGAAGCAGGCAATACTGTTTCTGATTATTTTCCTGTTGAACATGAATATGGTTATTCGGTTTTCCCTACAGTTCTACACGTAGAATGGCTAAACAAAAAACTTAATTTTATAGATTGTCCCGGATCGGACGATTTTGTAGGTGGCTTAATAACATCACTGAGCGTTACAGATACGGCTTTAATGCTAATTAATGCACAACACGGCGTAGAAGTAGGAACACAAAATCAGTATAGACAAATCGATAAAATGGGCAAACCGTGTATTTTCGTAATTAATCAACTCGATCACGAAAAAGCCGATTACGAAAATTCAATTGAAAATTTGAAAGAAAACTATGGAGCTAAAGTTATTCCTATTCAATTTCCAATATCTGTCGGGCCATCTTTTCATGCATTAATTGACGTATTATTGATGAAAATGTATCAATGGAAACCCGAAGGTGGTGTCCCTGAAATACTAGCTATTCCGGAAGAATATATGCAAAAAGCAAAAGACATGCACAATGCATTAGTTGAAGCTGCTGCAGAACATGATGAAGGATTAATGGACAAATACTTTAGCGATGGAAGTTTGAGCGAAGATGAAATGCGCCTAGGTATACGTAAGGGATTAACTACTCATGATATTTTACCTGTTTTCTGCGTATGTGCAGGAAAGGATATGGGCGTAAGACGTTTGATGGAATTTTTAGGTAATGTAGTGCCTTTTGTAAGCGATATGCCATATCCGGAAACTACGGATGGAACTAAAGTTGCACCTGATAAAAATGCCTCAACAAATCTATATGTTTTCAAAACCTCTGTTGAGCCACACATCGGCGAAATTTCATACTTCAAGGTGATGTCAGGAACTGTAAAAGAGGGTGATGACCTATTTAATGCTACTCGAAACTCGAAAGAACGTATAAATCAATTATTTTCTGTTGCCGGTCAAACGAAAGAGAAAGTTGAGGAACTAGTTGCAGGAGATATAGGAGCCACTGTAAAACTAAAAAACACCAGAACAGCTAATACTCTTAACGATGGGGCTTCAGAAAAACAATTTGGTTTTGTTCATTATCCTGATTGGAAATATAGAAGAGCTATAAAGGCAGTTAATGCAAGTGATGATGCAAAATTAGGCGAAGTACTAAATCGTATGCACGAGGAAGACCCCACATGGAATATCGAATACTCAAAAGAATTGAAACAAACCTTAGTGCTTGGACAAGGAGAATTTCACCTTAAAACTTTAAAATGGCGTATTGAAAATAACGACAAGATTCCTGTTGTATTTTCTGATCCGAAAATACCATATAGAGAAACTATAAGGAAGGCAGCACGCGCAGATTATCGTCATAAGAAACAATCGGGAGGTGCAGGTCAATTCGGTGAAGTACATCTTATTGTTGAACCCCTTATAGAAGGTGAAGCTGCCAAAGAATTGTATAAATTTAATGGTCAAGAATTTAAAATCTCTGTTAGAGACAAACAAATTACACCACTCGAATGGGGAGGTAAATTGGAATTTATTAATAGCATAGTAGGTGGTGCAATTGATGCTCGTTTCTTACCTGCTATACAAAAAGGTATAATGGATTGCATTGAACAAGGTCCTCTTACCGGTTCTTATGCAAGAGATGTTAGAGTAATTGTTTACGATGGCAAAATGCACCCGGTTGATTCTAATGAGATTTCATTCAGACTAGCCGGTAGACATGCATTTAGTGAAGCATTTAAGAATGCCGGACCGAAAATTTTGGAACCGGTTTATGATGTAGAAATCACAGTACCTTCTGCACGTATGGGTGATGTAATAAGCGATTTGCAAGGCAGACGTGCTGTTATTATGGGTATGGGAAGCGAAAAAGGTATGGAAAAAATAAATGCCAAGGTTCCTCTAAAAGAAATGAATAATTATTCTATTGCACTAAGTTCAAATACCGGTGGTAGAGCATCATTCAATATGAAATTTTCTAGTTACGAATTAGTACCTGCTGAAGTACAGGATGTTTTACTAAAGGAATACGCAGATACTCAAAAGGATGAAGATTGATGTAAATTAGAGTATGCTTTAACAATAAACGCCAAGCTAAAAACTTGGCGTTTATTATTTATGGATTAACAAAACCTGATGATTGCTCTAGTTCTTTAATTTTATCAGGTTCTTTTATTTCTAGCTTGTTCTGCTGATAGAACTCCAAATACTTTTCTACAGATTCTTTATCGAAAATAGAGCGATAATTATCATCTGAAACGGCAAATGCCTTGTATTTAACGTTCTGTAATGAACTTAATACCTGTGGATCACTCAACAATGCATTCTGATACCATATAGCCTCATCAAGATTCTCTAATCCTCCTACCGAAATAGAATAGACGCTATCATTAAGTGTACGAACATCAAGGTCAAAATCTTTTATCATAAACCTTGTAAAGTTATATGATGCAACTTCAAAAACTACTTGATTTTTTTGTTTCAAAGTTCCTTCTATTATCATTATAAAACTGTGAGAATCTTCAGGATTATATTGGAATCCGGCCTTTTTAATGTTCTCTGCAAATTCTGCTTCTGTTACAACAGCTTCGCGACGCTCACTAATTGTACTTACCGGCAATGTTGCTTTCAATTCTTTACCTTGAGCCGATAATGCAATCATATCGCGTGCCAAAGGAGCTATTTCGCTATCAGGATATTTGCTTACTAAATCGGATAAACGTTTTACAAAAACTTCACGTCCGTCAATTCGTCCTGAGCTAATAGCATCCAAGAATATGAATTTTGGCATTAGCTTAGAATCCGGATATGCTTTTTCTGCATTTGCAAGATTAGCTCGCACAGTAGATGCATCACCTTTCATAAATGCAGCATAAGTTGACCTATATAAAGCCTCCTCTTTTGCTTTTGCATCACTATCGGATATTGTACCATTTTGCAGTAAACGGGCATACTTTGTGTCTGCATACAAACGTAAAATTTTCTGCTTTGTTTCTTCTGCTTTTGCATCATCTCCTACACGTTTGTACAACTTGTACAAACGATAATTGTCTTCTGCTAATTCTTTATACTTAGGGAATCTGCGTTCAAGTTCCTCAAATGTTTTGAATGCCAAGGGATAGTTATGTATTTTCTCGTCAAACATGAAAAACAACTGATGTAAAGCTTCCTCAATATTTGCATTTGAAGCAGCAATTTTAGCTTCGTTTGTGGGTAAACTTTTTAAAATTGATATTAGTTCGGCATCTGCATCCTCGGGCAAACTTGCTAAAATAGGATCATCATCAACGGATTTATTAACAAGTACCTCTGATGCTTCAACATCTTTATCTTCAATTTCTTCTTCATTTAACAATGCTGTTGAAGATATTTTAGCCGATCTTCTCCAATCATCTTCCAGCGTTCTTCGTCCCCATGTCTTGCGGAACTCAAGTTTGCCTCGACTTATCAAAGTTTGATTATAAAAATACCAAGATTTATCTGCTAACTCGCCAAGCGAAAGAGTTTGCCCCATAGCCGCGTTTTGATCTTTTATTTCTTGTATACGGGCTTGTTCTTCTAACTTAATGCGTTCTGCTTCTGCTTTCTCTTTCTGCTGCTCAATTATTTCTTCAATCTTTTTAATACGTTCTGCTTCGGGTAATTGTGCCAATGCTTGCAAACTATCTTCTAGTAATACTATATTTTGATTCTTGGCAATTACATTAAGATTTTCTGTACGATTAGATAAGTCTTTATAATTCTCGTAATTTAATGGGATAATCTGCAAAGCCTCTGCGTACAAAGGTTGAGCCTTGATATACTTTTCTTTTTGATAATATATATCGCCTAAAGCCAATAACGCTTTTGCCTTATCAATACCATTTCGAGTACTGGTATCAATTGCAGTTTGATAAAACTCAATTGCCTTCGCTTCATCGCCACTACGTGCATAAAACTCACCAAGAGTATAATAAATTTGGTCCAGATATGGTGCATTACTCTGTTTCTTCATCAATTTAGCCATATCTTTTTTAACAGCATCCTTATTAGAACCCTGATAACAACGAGTTTTATTCAAAAATGCATTGAATTCCATTTCGAGTGACGGGTTCTTTTTAATAGTATATGCATACTTTTCGTAGGCATCTGCATAAAGCCCCAATCTTTCCAATACTTGTGCGTAGATAAATGAAATTCGAGCTTGTTCGCGCTTTGGCGCATTTTTTAAAGCTGTTTCGAGGTATGGTAATGCCTCTTTGTAATGTTTTTGTTTAAGCAATAAGTCTGCTTTTACCAAAACATATTGTTGATTTGTTTTGGGTGAAAATGTTTTTTCGTTCATCTGATTCAAAACATCTTCTGCTTCATAATACCATTGTAATTCCGAAAATGATCTTGCTGACCATAATTTAGCTTCGGTATAAACATCTTTATTGTCAGAAAAATGGCGAGCAATATATGCAAAGGTTGATCCGGCAGCAGTAAAATCAAGTTTATAAAATTGGGCTTTCCCCATCAACAGCCAAGCCTCCTGAACCATAGAATTATACTCTTCTTTTTGCATAAAAGCCTTGTATTTAGGATCCTTGGATTTATTAGGCTTCTTTTTAGGCTTCTTTACTATTGAATGCAACTTAATTGTTTTTTGACATTTTTCGATAGTATAATCCATGTCGGAAGATGCAGCAGAGGCAGCATCATGATTACTTATAGGATATATAGGCAATACCTCGGTGTAATTGTCTTTATTTGCTTTCTTTACAGCATCCTCACCTTTTTCAAAAGCAACATTTCCATTGAAATATACATTGTAGCGAGCCTTTACATAATGATAACTACGAGTGAGCGCGGTGTTCTTTTTTACTGAACACTGAGTAAATAGTATTGTGATGGCAATACAAGCGGATATATAAATAATTCTGTTTCTCATCTGAAATTAGACTTGCAAATGTACTACTTTTTGATAAAAAAGCGTATTTTTGCAGGGGCAATTAAGAATCAATTAACCATTTAAATAAATAAATCATGTCAAAAGTAACGGTCATAGGTGCAGGTAATGTAGGTGCTACATGTGCTAATGTATTAGCGATCAACGAAGTAGCGAGCGAAGTTGTATTGATTGATATAAAAGAAGGCTTATCCGAAGGAAAAGCGATGGATATCATGCAAACTGCTCAACTAATTGGATTCGACACTGTTGTTAAGGGTGTAACAAACGATTATTCTCAAACAGCCAATTCTGATGTGGTTGTAATTACATCAGGAATTCCACGTAAACCGGGTATGACTCGTGAAGATCTTATAGGCGTTAATGCCGGAATAGTAAAAACAGTAGCAGAAAACGCTTTGAAATATTCTCCAAATGCTATAATTATTATGGTTTCAAACCCTATGGACCCTATGGCATACCTCACATTAAAATCAATGAAATTACCTCGTAACCGGGTTATAGGTATGGGTGGTGCATTGGATAGCAGCCGTTTCAAATATTTCTTGAGCCAAGCATTAAACTGCAATGCTAATGAAGTTGAAGGTTTAGTAATTGGTGGTCATGGTGATACAACTATGATTCCTTTAACTCGTTTTGCAACATATAAAGGTATTCCTGTTAGCACTTTAATGTCTGCTGAAAAATTGGAAGAAGTAGCAAAATCAACAATGGTTGGTGGTGCAACTCTTACCGGCTTACTAGGCACTTCTGCATGGATGGCTCCGGGTGCTGCAATTTCTTACTTAGTTGAATCAATTATAAAAGACCAAAAGAAGATGATTGTTTGTGCAACTTCACTTGAAGGTGAATATGGTATGAACGACATCATGATTGGTGTTCCAGTAATCATAGGAAAAAATGGTATAGAGAAAATCGTTGAATTAGAATTAAACGATGACGAGAAAGCTAAATTAGCTGCCAGCGAAGACGCTGTTCGTAAGACTAACAGTATCCTAAACGACATGAAATTAATCTAATGTGATTTTTGCAAATTAAACGGTAGAGATGTGTGAATAATATCTGCATCTCTACCATTTTTTTTATTATGGCCAACCGAAAATTTATTACAAATCTTTTTGATTCTATAGCTCCTGCTTACGATAATCTAAATCATATTTTATCTTTAAATATTGATAAGATATGGAGAAGAAGAGCTGTGCAAACTATTCGCAAAGGTCGACACAAATATATTTTGGATGTTGCCTGCGGCACCGGAGATTTTTCGTTGGCTTTAGCTTCGACAGGTGGATTTGTTACAGGAATAGACTTGTCTGAAGGAATGCTACAAATAGGTAGAAAGAAAGTAGCAAAATCAAAATTCAGTTCAAAGATCACAATGATACAGGGCGACTGCGAACATTTGCCTTTTGAAGACAGTAGTTTTGATGTTGTGGGTGTAGCTTTTGGAGTTAGAAATTTTGAAAATTTGCACGATTGTATCTGTGAAACAAGAAGAGTCTTAGCTCCAAGAGGCAGGTTAGTAATACTTGAATTATCGACTCCTGATAATAAATTT
This sequence comes from Bacteroidota bacterium, assembly GCA_022708465.1. Taxonomy (GTDB): domain Bacteria; phylum Bacteroidota; class Bacteroidia; order Bacteroidales; family Paludibacteraceae; genus Enterocola. Next base: position 9,287 of record JAKIYQ010000003.1, read on the forward strand.
GTAGCAGCAATATATAAAATCTATTTTAGATATATACTACCTACTATAGGCGGTATAATATCCGGAGATAAAGCTGCATATCAATACTTAAACAAATCTGTTGAGTTATTTCCTAAAGAACAAGAAATACTTTCTCTACTTAGAGATTGTGGGTTTGCTGCTGCTAAACACAAATCATTTACACAGGGGCTATGTCGAATGTATGTAGCAAATAAGGGTTAATTTAATAATATCCACGACCCGCCAAAAACCAAGCATTCTACCAGTGTAGAAAACACGAGCAATGGTAATTGTTTATCTAAGGCTTTACCGGATAATTTCCAAACAGAAATTATGTGAAAGATAAATATTGGAAGCATAAATAAGAACATATATGCTTTTAATGAGGCTGCGTATTTAATAATGTTATAAGCGACAAAACACAACTGACCACCCACTATCAATATAGTATGATAGATCTTCCCTTTTTTTTCTCCTAGTAAGATAGGTATTGTGGTTCTATTTTTACTGTCGCTTTCCATATCGCGTATGTTATTCACATTTAAAACACCTACAGATAAAAAACCGCAAGCTGCAGCCGGCAATATCATCTCTAATTCGACATTACCTGTTTGCAAAAAATACGAGCCAAGAGTACCTAACAAACCAAAAAATATAAATACTGAAATATCTCCAAAACCTTTATATCCGTATGGATTCTTTCCCATAGTATAAAAGATTGCAGCTATTATTGCAAATGCTCCTAACGCAAGCATCATCCAAATATATATTAATGAAATATTAGCCGAAGCCAGCCATAATAAAATTAGGCCGGATATGCACGATAAGGCTACAAACGTATATATCAAATGATAGAAATCTTTTTCGGTCAATGCACCTGATGTTAACACATATGCAGGTCCTTGTCTATCGGATGTATCCGTACCTTTTTGTGCATCGCCCAATTCATTGGCTATATTGCATAGTATCTGCAAGAATAAGGTTGTAATAACTGTAAGGGCACAAACTGCTACATTAAAAAAACCATGTACAGCAGCCATCATAGTTCCCAGAACTATGCTCGACATTGACAATGGTAATGTCCTTACGCGAAATGTTTGAAAGTATAAAGGTATCTTATTCATATTATTCTGTTTTAAGGCACAAAAGTACTTCAAAAAATCTAATAATCACAGTCAAAATGATATATGAAAAAAAAACTTATTAAGATATTTCGCACTGATTTTTTGACTTTGTTATTGTATCTATTTACCTTTGCGAAACTTTTGACTATGACTATTCTGAAAATTGGCTCGGTGAGCCTCCCGCTATTGCGGTTCTTTGCCCCTTGCATTCAAAAAGTCAGAACTATGATTTTTATGATTAACTGATTAACTATGATAAAACAGGAATATAAACACTCAGAACTTACTTCTAAAATTATTGGCTGTGCTATGACAGTTCATAAAACCTTGGGCAATGGCTTTCAAGAAGTAATATATCAACGTGCTTTAGAAATTGAGATGATGAAGGAAGAGATCGCTTTTAACCGTGAATTTGAAATGCCAATATTTTATAGAGAACAACAAATTGGTACTCGTAGAGTTGATTTTTTAGTAGAAGGCATTGTTTCAGTTGAATTAAAAGCAATGACCAAACTTGAAGACGTTCACTTTGCACAGGCAATTAATTATTTAGAAGCATACAATTTAGAAATTGGTTTACTTATCAATTTTGGTGAAACAAGTTTGAATTTCAAACGACTTACAAATAAGAAATTCCAACCAGCAATCACACAATCACAAAAATCAAACAAATCAAACAAATCATAGTTCAGACATCCTCCCCCGCTAGCGAGCAGGTTTTAGGTATGATGATACCGATGTAATAAATAAACTCTTTGACAAAAATAGTGGTCTTTTAGTTTCGTATAACGATTTTAAAAAGCAACTTACTGCAGCTTTCAAAACACATTTTAATTTTTAATCAACTATTTTTTTGTCAGTTATCAGCTTTTTACTAACTTTGCACCCACTTTTGCGGCTGTGGCGTAATTGGTAGCCGCGCCAGACTTAGGATCTGGTGCCGAGAGGCGTGTGGGTTCGAGTCCCGTCAGCCGCACAAATTTAAAAAGGGGAGTGTCCTAGACTCCCCGTTAATTTTAAAACAACATGAACGTTTCGCAAAACAATCTTGATGCGGTAAACGCAAAATTGCTGGTAAAAATTGAGCCGGCTGACTACACTGAAAAAGTAGAAAAAGCAGTAAAAGATTTTCGTAAAAAAGCTAATATGCCGGGATTCCGCCCAGGCACCGTACCTGTTGGTCTTGTTAAAAAGATGTACGGAAAGTCTTTCCTTGCTGAAGAAGTAAACAAACTTATTTCTGATGCTCTTTACGATTATATCAAGGAAAAAGATCTTAATATTCTTGGAGAACCAATTCCAACTGAAAATTTCCCTGTACCCGAATTTGAAGATGGTGCTAATTTTGAATTTTCTTTTGACATTGCAATTGCACCTGAATTGAATGTTTCTTTAAGTGCAAAAAACAAAGTAAAATACTACAATATTACAGTAGGTAAAGATCTTATCGATAAACAGACAGCTGCATACCGCGGACGCTTTGGCAAATATGTTCAAACTGAAAAAGTTGAAGAAAAAGATGTTGTTAAAGGCGAATTGCAAGAACTTAATGCAGATGGTTCTGAGAAAGTTGACGGAGTAAAAGTTGAGAACGCTTTATTGAGCCCGGGATATATTAAAAGTGCAGACGAAAAGAAGAAAGTTTTAGGAAAGACTAAAGATTCTTCTTTCGTATTCAATCCTAACAAAGCATTTGAAGGTAATGACGCTGAACTAGCATCATTATTGCAAATAAGCAAGGATGCTGTAAAAACATTCACCGCAGATTGCAAATTTACAATCAAAGAAATTACACGCTACGCAGAAGCTGAAATGAATCAAGAATTTTTTGATGCTTGCTTCGGTAAAGATGTAGTTAAGTCTGAGGATGAATTTACAGCAAAAATCAAAGAAGGCTTAGCTGAACAATTTGTAGAAGATAGCGATATAAAATTTATTATTGATATGCGTGATTTAGTTCTTGGTCAACTAAAAGATGTACAATTCGCTGATGCATTCTTGAAACGTTGGTTAAAAGCTAACAACGAAAAAATGACTGCAGAACAAATCGAGGAAGAATATCCTAAGATGATTGAAGATTTGAAATGGCAGTTGGTTAAAGATAAAATGGCAAAAGAAGCAGGTGTTAAGGTTGAAAAAGCTGACATCGAAGAAGTTGCCAAGAAAGCAGCTAAAGCTCAATTTGCACAATATGGCATGATTGGCGTACCTGACGATATCTTAGATGGTTATGTGCAAGACATGTTGAAAAACAAAGATGGTGCTAAAAATGCAGCTGAACGCGCTGCTGAACACAAAATAGTAGAATTGTTGAAATCTAAGGTTAGTTTGGCAAATACTGACATCACATTTGACGAATTCAGCAAGTTCTTTGAGAAGAAATAAGTTGTTTTTTCACATATTTGTAACAAAAAGGAATCATTTGTGATTCCTTTTTTGTTTTATATACTTTAAGATTTATTTTTTTGTGAATTAGTATTTGCTCTTGTTTTAATAAAATAAAATTATATATCTTTGCTTCCCTTTCTTTATAAAACAGATTATTTATCATAATTATATATACATTATGAATACAGAATTTCAAAAGTACGCAACCAAGCATCTTGGTTTGAATTCCATTGCACTTGAAAAGTACATGGACATTACTAGTAATTATATTTCTCCGACAATTATAGAAGAGAGGCAGCTTAATGTTGCACAAATGGATGTGTTTTCGCGTCTAATGATGGACCGCATAATATTTTTAGGTACACAAGTTGACGATTACACTGCCAATGTAATTCAAGCACAATTATTGTATTTGGATTCTGCAGATCCCGGCAAAGACATCTCTATATACCTAAATACTCCCGGAGGATCTGTATATGCAGGTTTAGGCATCTATGATACAATGCAGTTTATATCAAGTGATGTTGCAACAATCTGTACCGGTATGGCAGCATCAATGGGAGCTGTACTTATGACAGCCGGAGCTAAAGGCAAGCGTTCTGCTTTAAAACACGCCCGTATAATGATTCATCAACCTATGGGTGGAGCACAAGGCCAAGCCTCTGATATTGAAATTACTGCTCGCGAAATACAAAAACTCAAAAAAGAATTATACACCATTATTGCTGAACATTCAGGTAATACTTACGAACGCATAGAACAAGACTCAGATCGTGATTATTGGATGACCGCAGAAGAAGCCAAAGCCTACGGTATGATTGATGAGGTGTTAATTAAACAAACAAAATAATGGCAAAAAAAGAAGAGGGCAGATGCAGTTTTTGTGGCAGATCTGAAAGCGAAGTGGCCTTGTTGATACATGGTGCAACAGGAGCTATATGTAGCGATTGTGTAGAAAGAGCCGAAGAAATTGTAAACGAAACTATTCAAAAAAAGTCAAAATTTGATTTGTCCTTGTCTAATCTGCCTAAGCCGATGCAGATTAAACAATTTTTAGACCAATATGTAATTGGCCAAGATGAAGCAAAGAAAAATTTATGTGTTGCTGTTTATAACCACTATAAACGTCTATTACAACATAAAACCGAAGACGAGGTTGAAATAGAGAAATCAAACATAATACTTGTTGGATCAACAGGAACAGGTAAAACTCTATTAGCAAAAACCATTGCAAAAAAATTACATGTCCCGTTTACAATTGTTGATGCCACGGTGCTAACTGAGGCAGGATACGTTGGTGAAGATATTGAGAGCATCTTAACTCGCCTATTACAAGTTGCAGATTACGATGTTTCATTAGCTGAGCGAGGCATCGTTTTTATTGACGAGATTGATAAGATTGCACGTAAAGGAGATAATCCGTCTATTACGAGGGATGTAAGTGGAGAAGGTGTTCAGCAAGGTTTACTTAAATTATTGGAAGGTTCTGTTGTGAATGTCCCACCTCAAGGAGGTCGTAAGCATCCTGACCAAAAAATGATTCAGGTCAACACTCAAAACATTTTATTTATTTGCGGCGGTGCATTTGATGGCATTGAAAAGAAAATCGGCGCCAGATTAAATACTCGAATGGTAGGATATTCTGCCTCAAAGGATATGCATAAAGTTGATAGAGATAATTTGCTGCAATATTTAGCTCCACAAGATTTAAAAGCATTCGGATTAATACCTGAGATTATAGGTAGATTACCTATAATTACACATTTGGACCCATTAGATAGAGACGCACTTCGCCGTATATTGATTGAACCTAAGAACTCCATTATCAAACAATATAACAAATTGTTTGCAATGGATGGCGTAAAATTAACATTCGATGAAGATGCTCTTGATTATATTGTAGATAAAGCCATAGAATATAAATTAGGCGCACGTGGTCTACGCTCCTTAAGCGAAACTGTTATGATGGATTATATGTACGAAATCCCATCAGAAGGCGTTAAAGAATTACTAATTACAAAAGAAATAGCTAATAATAGGATTAATAGAATGGAGAAAAAAATGCTGATTTAAAAATATGTGTTAAAATCTTGCATTACAAATTCTATTTATTATATTTGCTCTGATTATGTCAGAACACTCATATTTAACAAAACCATTAAAAGAGCACTTCGGTTTTGATTCCTTTAAAGGGAACCAAGAAGCAATTATCGAAAATTTACTTGCGGGCAATGATTCATTTGTACTTATGCCAACAGGTGGAGGGAAGTCTTTGTGCTATCAACTGCCATCATTATTGATGGACGGGGTTGCAATTGTTATTTCTCCTCTTATCGCATTAATGAAAAATCAGGTTGACGCTATGCGCTCATTTAGTGAGGAAGACGGAATAGCCCATTTTATTAATTCTTCTCTTACACGTGCAGCTATTGACGAAGTTAAACATGATGTTCTTGCAGGCAAAACAAAATTACTTTATGTGGCTCCTGAGTCACTTACAAAAGAAGAAAATATAAGCTTTTTACAAGGCGTACGTATCTCATTCTACGCAGTAGATGAGGCGCATTGTATCTCAGAATGGGGACACGATTTTAGACCGGAATATCGCCGCATCAGACCTATGATATCTGAGATTGGGAATGCACCTGTAATAGCCCTTACAGCAACTGCTACACCAAAGGTGCAGCACGATATTCAAAAAAACCTTGGTATGAATAATGCCACCGTTTTTAAATCATCATTTAACAGACCTAACCTATATTACGAAATACGTCCTAAGACACAGAATATTGATAAGGATATTATCAGATTCATAAAAAGTCAAGAAGATAAATCCGGCATCATTTACTGCTTAAGTCGCAAAAAAGTTGAAGATTTAGCCGAAACACTTGTAGTAAATGGAATCAGTGCGCTGCCATATCATGCAGGTATGGATTCTGCCGTAAGGACAGAAAATCAGGATAGTTTCTTAATGGAGAAAGTGCAGGTAATTGTTGCAACCATAGCCTTTGGTATGGGTATTGACAAGCCTGATGTACGCTTTGTTATCCACTATGACATTCCAAAAAGTTTGGAAGGATACTATCAAGAGACAGGACGCGCAGGACGTGATGGAGGTGAAGGTTTATGTATTGCATTTTATTCTTATAAAGATTTACAGAAATTAGAAAAATTCATGCAGGGCAAACCTATTTCAGAACAAGAAATAGGTAAGCAATTGTTGAACGAAACGGCTGCTTACGCAGAATCATCGGTTTGTAGAAGGAAATTATTACTACATTATTTTGGAGAAGAATATACCCAAGACAACTGCTGTAACTGCGACAACTGCTTGAATCCAAAAAAACAAATGGAAGCACAGGACTTATTGTGTACCGTCTTAGATACAATCATAGCGGTAAAAGAAAAATTTAAAGCAGAGCATATTGTTGACGTTATAGTTGGAAAAGAAACGTCAGAAGTGTTAGACTATAAGCACGAAGATTTAGAGGTGTTCGGCACAGGCCAACACGAAGAACCTAGCGTATGGCAAGCAGTAATTCGTCAAGCAATGATTGCGGGTTACATTGATAAAGAAATAGAAAACTACGGAGTGCTAAAGGTTACAAAAGAAGGTAAACATTTCCTTGATAATCCAAGCTCATTCAAAATTACAAAAGATAATGAATTTGATGAGGAAGAAGATGATACACCGGTAAGGCGAGGCGGATCTTGTGCAGCTGATGAAACATTATTTGTAATGCTAAAAGATTTGCGCAAAAAAATGTCTAAACAATTAGGTGTTCCTCCTTTTGTAATATTCCAAGATCCATCACTCGAATCAATGGCCACGACCTACCCTGTCAGCATGGAAGAGTTGCAAAACATCCCGGGCGTTGGTGCAGGTAAGGCTAAACGTTATGGCGAGGATTTCTTAAAGCTTATTCAGCAACACGTAAAAGAGAATGAAATAGAACGTCCTGAAGATTTGCGCGTACGTACTGTACCTAACAAATCGAAAATGAAGGTATTTATTATACAAGCTGTTGATAGGAAAATCAGTTTGGAAGATATTGCAGTATCTAAAGGACTTGATTTTTCTGAATTACTTGATGAAATTGAAGCCATAATATACTCAGGCACAAAAATCAATATCGACTACTTTATTGATGATGCTATGGATCCTGATAAGGCTGAGGAAATCTTTGAATATTTCCGCGAATCTCAAACTGATGATATTGATACTGCCATGACTGAATTAGGCGGCGACTATACAGAAGAAGAAATTAGATTAATACGTATCAAGTTCATTTCTGAAATAGGGAACTAAAATTTTCAATAATATTTTTAAACCAATTAAAAATAAGCGTTCTGCTTTTTGAATTGGTTTTTTTATGCCGATTTCAGTAAGATTAAAACGTTTGTTTTATTAAAACATTTTAACAATTAGGCCTTTTGATTGTAATGCAAACGTTTGTATCTTTGCGCCTCATTAAAAAACAATTTTTATGATAAAAACAAAAAAACTGATTGCGGCATTCGCCATGGTATGTATTTGGGCAGGATGCTCAAAAATGGATGTTCAAGGACCTTATGAACTAGAACAAAGTACACAACAGCTACAAGTAAATGATACGATTTGTACATTATCTTATTCGGAGATTAAAAACAAATACATTGACATCGCTCTTGAACATGAATTAAACAAACCAAATGAAAGTTCGTTAAGATTTGCCAAACAGGCGATAACGGAAATGACAATAGATGAAAAAATAAACGCAATTCAAAGTTTAACAGAACAGAAAAATTCAACTTCATTTAAATCAACAAATAATGATGTATCAGAAGATGAGTTCTATAATTTACAAACTGCCAATTTAATTGAAGAATTAAACAGAAATCCACTTGTAATTGAAGCTATCGAAAGAAGTGATAAAACAGAACCTTTAGAATCGATGATTATTAGCTACAATGGGGGTGACAGCTTGGTTTCTAAAATGAAAGTATTACAGCACATAGAAGAAAATCAAAATACAAACACCCAAACAAAAACAAGAAGCGTTAGATTATGGTTAACGGCAAGATGGGGAAATGAAATACATTACAGATTTACAGAAAGTGTTTCTTCAAAGCTAAAAGATACCATAAAACTCGCAATGGAAGAATGGCAATCGGCAGCCAATTATAAATTTAGCTTCAAGGAAATAGCAAACAGTGGTTGGAACAAATTTGTTTGGGCTATTGGATGCTATTATCACATAAGAGTAGCACAACAGATAGACAATCCTGCACTTGCTGGATGTGCTTCTATAGGATGTGTTCCATGGTCTAATTGCAATATTTCTAGTTATAGCATTAAAAAAGGAACATGTCTACACGAATTAGGACACAATTTAGGTCTGTTACATGAACATCAGAGAGCTGATAGAGATAATTACATTACCATTAAATGGGACAATATTAAAGATGAATATAAAATACATTTCTCAAAAATGTCTATTCTATCAGAATCCTATGGCGAATTTGATATTAACTCTATTATGATGTACTCATCAACTGCATTCTCTAAGAATACGAATACAGTTAATCCATCATTAAAATATACCATTACCAAAAAAGATGGCACTAATTATATTTATAACCGAAAAAATTTATCGGAAGGTGATAAGAAAAATATAAAACTAATTTACAAATAATATGAAAACACTATTAAAAATTATTTTAATAATTTTAGCTATAATGCCGAGTGCTTGTGAGCCTATTACTCCAGCATTATATTGCTTTTCTGAAACATTGTATGCAAAAAATACATTAAACTACGATATTACCGTTCAGTGTTACTTTAGAACATTGGAAGCAGGCGAAAATTGGTGTGAACAAGAACCTATAGCATGGTCAGAACCTATTTTACTGCAACCGGGAGAATGTAAAATGGTAATGGATTATGTACTGCCGGATTACATAAAAATATTTAGAGCTTCTGACGGAGAACTGTTAAACGATGAATTCGGATTTTCACCGACAAAAAGACTCTATGGTCTTAGTCAGAATGACGCAATTATCAATTCAAACGGAGCAGACTCATTAGGTACAATAATAGAAGGAAAAGGAGCTCTCAATGGTGAATCGGGTATGTGTTTATCGTCGGAACGTTACTTATTTGAAAACGTTCCATGGGATGTATATCCTATTTTCATAGACAATCTAAGTTGTGATTATATGCCGGAAGATAACGATAATGAATTAAGAAAACAACTGTACAAAGAACAACTTGATGGTTATTCGGTACTAGGCTGTTTTGAAATGAATCCCAATGCCGAATGCTTTAAATAGGCATATTATAAAACATAAAAATAAAGACAGAAGAAAAACTTCTGTCTTTATTTTTATACCAACGTACAACATTAAACGCTTAGCATCTTTGTAAGCTGAACAAATTCAGCCACACTCAATTGTTCGGGACGCTGATTAAAAATTTCGTTGTCTGCTACAAAATTAGGAGGAAATATCGACTTAAGAGAGTTGCGCAATGTTTTGCGTCTCTGATTAAATGAGGTTTTAATAACCGTTTTAAATAAGACCTCATCACAATCAAGTTTCTGCACATTATTTCGCCTCATACAGATAACTGCAGAATCGACCTTTGGTGGTGGATTAAAAACACCGGGAGGAACAGTAAATAAATATTCTATATCATAATAAGCTTGTAATAGAACACTCAATATTCCGTATGCTTTTTTACCCGGCTTTGATGCTAAACGCTCTGCCACTTCTTTTTGCAACATCCCACTGATAAAAGGTATACGCTCCTTATTATCTAGGGCTTTAAAGAAAATTTGACTCGAAATATTATATGGGTAATTGCCAATTAACACAAATGACTCGCCATTAAAAAGTTTAGACAAATCGTATTTTAAGAAATCATCAAAAATAATGCGACCCTCTAAAGCGGGAAAATTCTCTTTTAAATAATCCACCGATTCGCTGTCCAATTCTATTACTTGTAAATCAACATTAGAATCTTGCAACAGAAATTGAGTAAGGACTCCCGTTCCCGGACCTATTTCTAACACATTAACATATTTATCCGTCTTTATTGTCTCTGCAATGCGCTTTGAAATATTCATATCCTTGAGGAAATGTTGTCCTAAGTGCTTTTTCGGTTTTACGTATGTCATTTGTATAATTTGTTTATCTTTGCAAAGATAAATAAAACCATCGACTGCTATGATAAACCGCTGCGGTAAATTCATACATTCCGTCTTAATAAACATTTTCGACTTCTTCTTCCCTGTTTTTCAGAGATGGATGCCAAAAGAAGTATACCATTATTTGGCATGCGGGACAATTAATACCTTATCAGATTGGGTTTTATATTTCTTGATTTACAATTATGTAGTTCATAAACAAATTGTTGATTTAGATTTTATTGCATTTTCTCCTCATATCGCGAGCTTAATTATTGTAACCCCAATAACATTTTTCATAGGCTTTTGCCTATCAAAATATGTTACATTTACTCAGTCAAACATTCAGACAAACCAACAAATAAAAAGATACGCTTATATTTTGGCCGCTAATTTCTTAATCAGTTATTTTGGACTAAAACTATGCTGTGAAGTTCTTAATATTTGGGCAACCCCTGCAAAGATGATAACCACGGTTTTCACTACCCTATTCAGCTATTTCACGCAAAAGTATTATTCGTTCAAAAAAAAGAAATAAAATGGATGAATTACTAGAAAAAGGACACAGCTTGATTGATAGGTATTATAAATTTATTAAAATACTTATTATGGTTTGTGCATACGCTTATCTGGCTTATGTACTTGTAAACTTTAAAGGCTATAATGAGTTTTTTAATAGTTTCAAAAACATTTCTGCATTTCGCACTATACTACTTGTGCTTGCAGCGCTTTTAATACCATGTAACTTGTTGTTAGAATCAATGAAATGGCAACATCTATCAAAAAAGCTTCAACCGGTTTCATTGTTTAAAGCATATAAATCGGTTTTAATGGGCTTAACAGTTGGTTTCTTTACTCCTAACCGAATAGGAGATCCTTTAGGAAGAGTTCTTATATTAAATGCATGCAATCGCACAAAAGGAATTGTACTTTCTGTTATTGGAGTTCTTGGACAAACATTCTCTACTCTGGTTTGCGGATTGACAGCCGGTATATTGCTAATCGTTTTTTCGCCATTTGAATCTATAAAGGATTCCTTAAATATACAGATCGCATCTATACTGCTTATAATATCTTTTATCTCTCTCTATTTTACCTTACCTCTTTGGGGGAAGATATTATTCCAACGCAACAGATTTAAAAGACTAAGGAGCTTATTAGAAGCCATATCATACATAAACCCACGCAGTTTGTTCTATGTTACATTTTTATCCCTAATTAGATACATTGTGTATTGTTCGCAATATTATTTCTTACTGCGTTTCTTTGATGTAGAACTATCAGTAACTGATGCTGCAATGATACTTCCATTAAATTATTTGATGGTATCTGTAACTCCAACAATAGCATTTTCCGAATTAGGAGTGCGAGGCTCATACGCAGTGTTATTTATCGGAGCATTTGCGTCAAATACTGTCGGAGCAGCACTTGCAGGTATGTCAGTATGGTTCATTAATTATGTGATACCAATGATGGTAGGTTCTATTTTTGTAGGAAAAATGAAAAAGCAAGGAGAAAGCACTACTGCTAATCTATAAAAATTATATGATATAAGGTTTTATTAAGATTATCAAAGATGCATTTGAGTTAACTTTGACAGCAATGAAACAAATACGTATTCTTTGGGCTGATGACGAAATAGATTTGTTGCGCCCTCACATAATTTTTTTAGAAAGTAAAGGATATTCTGTAACTGCTGTCAATAGTGGTCAAGATGCTATTGATGCATGCAACGAGAATAACTTTGAGGTAGTGTTTTTGGATGAAAACATGCCGGGAGTAAGCGGATTGGAGACTCTACTACAAATAAAAAAACAACATCTGGAATTGCCTGTTATTATGATAACCAAAAGCGAAGAGGAGGATATCATGGAACAAGCTATTGGACAAAAAATATCCGACTACCTTATAAAACCTGTAAATCCTAACCAGATTCTTATGGCAATTAAAAAGGTTGTACAAGCTCAGGATATTATTTCACAAAGGACCACGACCAATTACCAATCAGAGTTTATGCGTATTAGTATGCAGATAAATGATTCATTCAATACTGATGATTGGAAGAAAGTATACAAGAACTTGGTTTTCTGGGAATTAGAATTAGAACAAGCCAATAACAATATGGACGAAATGTTGCAAATGCAAAAAAATGAAGCCAATGCAACATTCGTAAAATTCATAAAAAAGAATTATGAAAATTGGTTCAAGGAAAACAATGCGCGCCCATTAATGAGTCCCGATATATTTAAAACAAAGGTATTCCCTCTATTGGATAATGGGGAAAAGGTATTTTTTGTATTAATTGATAATCTTAGACTTGACCAATGGCGGGTAATGCAAAAAGAATTGGCAAAATGGTTTAATTTTACTGATGATGATACTTTCTTTAGCATCTTACCAACGGCAACTCAATATTCGCGTAATGCAATCTTCTCAGGATTGATGCCTTCACAAATAAGAAAGATGTATCCGGAATTATGGGTTGACGAAGAAGAAGATGAGGGTAAAAATATGAATGAAGAAGCCTTAATACAAACTCAACTAGACCGTTTTAGAAAAAAATACAAATTCTCATATAACAAAATAAATACCAATCAGGCCGGAGAAAAACTTAACGAAGGCATTAAACAGTTGCTTGATAATCCGCTTAATGTTGTAGTGTTTAATTTTGTGGATATGCTTTCGCATGCACGTACAGAGGTAAAATTGTTTAGAGAACTAGTTCCTGATGAAGCTGCATATCGTTCTTTGGTTTTGTCGTGGTTTAAGCATTCGTCAATAGCTGAATTCTTTAAAATCCTATCAGAAAGTGGCGTTTCGGTTGTACTTACAACAGATCATGGTGCTATACGAGTAAAAAATCCGGTTAAAGTAATAGGCGACAAAAATACGAATGTCAATCTTAGGTATAAAGTCGGCAAGAATTTGAACTACGATAAGAAAGATTTCTTAGTAATTAATAAGCCGGAACTAATCGGACTACCTTCTCCAAACATTAGTTCTACATATGTTTTCTCATCTAATGATGATTTTATAGCATATCCAAACAATTATAATTACTACGTATCATATTATAAAGACACATTCCAACACGGTGGCATTTCACTTGAGGAAATGATTATCCCAATAATAAGTATGAAAGCTAAGAAACAATGATTCAAGCTCCGTTTTTACATATAGGCAGCCATATCTGTATTCTATCACCATCAGGTGTTGTCAATCCTGATTTTGTATGGAATGCAAAAGACGTTTTAGAGTCATGGGGACTTATTGTTACTATAGGAAAATCGGTTTTTGCTGCGAATGGTCGTTTTGCAGGTACAGACGAAGAACGCATCGCTGATATACAATCTGCTATAGATGATAATAATTGTGATGCGATTTTGTGTAGTCGCGGCGGCTATGGATTAGCGAGAATAATTGATAAGATTGATTTCTCAAAATTACAAGAAAGACCGAAATGGATACTCGGATTTAGTGATATTACACTCATTCACAGCGCATTATCTTTGCATGGCATTACATCAATACATAGTATAATGACTAAAAATTTAGCACTACAAGCTAAGGAAGAGCCTGCATTACGTCTAAAACAATTGCTTTTTGGTGAATTGCCAAGTTATTCAATTGGTTATGAACGATTTAACAAAAAAGGAACTGCATTAGGTAATTTAGTTGGAGGGAACTTATCTGTTATATACGGACTTCGCGGAACAGCATTTGATTTACAAGCTAAAAACAACATACTTTTTATAGAAGACGTATGCGAACCTCTATATCACATTGACCGAATGATACAAAATATTAGACTCGGTGGTATTTTTAATCAGATTTCCGGTTTAGTTGTAGGACAGTTTACTGATATTCAAGAAGATACAAGTTTCCCGGATGGTGTATACGGGATAATTGAAAACGCAGTAAAAGATTATTCTTTCCCGGTTTGTTATGGTTTTAATGCCGGACATACAGATTATAATCTTCCATTAATATTAGGACACAAAACAAGTCTCTCTGTAAGCGACAACGGAGATTCTATACTTACACAAAACATATGAAATTAATCGGTATATTTGATAAAAGCAATAATTTTATAAAAAGTTTGGTAATTATTTTAGTACCATGCTTCTTATTTTGCTTTTCGTACACAATCATTCTTTTAATTGCTAAACTATCCGGAACTGATTTAAACGTAATCGCAACAGACAAATCATGGATGGAGCAAGTTCAATTATTTACATCAATATCCGTTTTCATTTTAGGCGCTGTGGTTTGTGCATCTTTACTTGATAAACACCCTTTTAGCTATATATCAGCAAATAAATCGGTAAAAATTCCTATTTATATTCTTGCTATTTTTTGCCTGTTTTTCTCAGTTCCCTTAATTAACTTCACCACCGAAATAAATAGTCAAATACATCTGCCTGATGCACTAAAAGAGCTTGAAGATTACTTACGTTCAATGGAAGAAGCATCCCAAAATATGACAAAATTGTTTTTATCCGGGAATGGTTTTAAGGATTATCTATTTACAATATTTTTAATGGCTTTAATACCTGCTGTTGGGGAGGAGTTTTTTTTCAGGGGGATCTTACAATCGTATCTAAAAAGCCTAACAAATAATAATCACGCAGCTATTTGGTTGACAGCTTTTATATTCAGTTTAATACATTTTCAGTTCTTAGGATTCATACCGCGTATGTTGCTAGGAGCACTACTCGGTTATTTATTAGTCTGGACAGGATCAATTTGGGTTCCTATAGTTGCTCATTTTACAAATAATGCATTGGCAGTTACGGGTTATTGGCTACTACAACACAAATATATAGATGTTGATATAGACAATGTAGGTGTGGGTGATGATTTAATAATCAATGTGCTATTGCCAACAGCTATTTTAGGAATATTGCTATTTTTATTACGTCATTTATCTTCATCACCTGAAACAGGTAATCCCAAAGCTTGGCGCTCCTTACGACGTAAATAATAAACAATACCAAATTCTTTGGCTCTATTTTGCATTTCTTCGGTCCCTAATTCGGCATAAGCTTTCTCTATTTGATCCCAAAGATTTAAGATAAGTGCATCTGCCTGAATACGCAATTTTTGAACTGATTCCAAATATCTGTCTGTATTCTTTTTTGATACTTTCTTTGTTTGGAAACTATCACAAAATTGATCATAATGAACTGAAACTTTGCTTATTGCTGGATTATAAATAGGAGCTCCACCACTGCGTGTACGCTCGCTTTCACCATCGATAATATTCTTGCCCCATTCAATCAGCAACATCTCTGTACTCAAATCAGGAACTGAATAATTATCAGGTAATAGTTTGTATAATAGTTTCTTCTCAGGTTTAATCTCGTTACGTTGGCAAGATAGATTCAATACTTGAATAAAATGTGAAATATACATACGAACCATTCGCACTTGATTCTGGTACTTTTGATTTTTTGCAAACTGAGTTTCAACAGAAGTTTTATATTCAGCTATCGCTCTCTCAAAAAAAGGAATAAAGGCACTAATCTCATGCACTATCTTTGAAGAGTAAGGAACATTTTCTGCACCTTTTAATTCATATTGCTTGCGAGCAACCTGAAGAGCTCTCATTCGAGCTGCGTCAGTATTAGGTAAACGTCGATATGGCATGGCTTTTTTCGATTAAATTATTGATTTACCGAGGTAAAAATAGAAACAATAATTGAAACGAAAAAACTTTTCAACAAAAAAAATATTTATTTTTTTCTACAAAGCAAGGATTTAGCAAAATTTAGTAGTACAATATTCTTATTATCAGAGCATTGTAAATTCTTTATAGATTCGACTGATTCATTAAAATAAAAATTCATCTTCTCTTCGCACCGAAAATCCACTCCGGTTTTTTTGTATATTTCAGTGATTGCAGCAATTTTATCGGAAGCATGTTTTGGATCATTATTTGCTACCCAATTTTCTAATTCAGCCTTGGTCTCTGCTTGTGCTAAAGAACTAGCTTCAATAAGTAAAAATGTCTTTTTATTAGCAAGTATGTCGCCTCCTATATTTTTACCGAAAACAAGTTTATCTCCAAATACATCCAGATAATCATCACGTAATTGAAATGCTATACCTATGTTTATACCAAAATTATATAAACAATTGGCATCTTGGTCATTGGCACCGCCTATAATAGCACCGATTTTTAAACTTCCTGCAAGTAGCACAGCTGTTTTTAGGCGTATCATTTCTATATAGTCTACCATAGAAACATCCGTACGTGTTTCGAACTCCATATCATACTGCTGACCATCGCAAACTTCTAATGCAGTCTGAGAAAACACATCAAGAACTTTCTTTAATACATTAGGAGGACAATCGGCTATTAGCTTGTATGCCTCAATAAGCATTGCATCACCGGATAATATTGCAGTATTATCATTCCAACGTTTATGCACTGTGGGTTTACCTCTACGCGTATCTGCTTTGTCCATAATATCATCGTGCAAAAGAGTGAAATTATGGAAAACCTCCAAAGCTATTGCAGGATTAACCGCACTTTGCAAGTCATCTGTATATAGATTACAAGCCATTAATGCTAAAACCGGACGTAGGCGCTTTCCGCTTAAAGAAAGAACATATTCTATGGGATCGTACAAACCGATCGGTTCTTTCTTCCAATTCATACTAACTATGGCTTGCTCAACCAAAGCAAACAATTCGTCTTGTGTTTTTTGCATATCTACCTCCCTATTTCGTTTTCAATAATATCCGTCATTACGTCTTTAATATCCAAACCGGCAGCACGAACTTGCTGTGGGACAAAACTTGTAGCAGTCATTCCTGGTGTCGTGTTTGCTTCCAGGACATACGGAACACCGTCTTCACTAACTATATAGTCAATGCGTACAATGCCTTTGCATCCCAATATATCGTAATATTTTGCTGTTTGAGCTTGGATTTCGGCTGTCAGTTCGGGAGACAAGCGCGCAGGAGTAATTTCTTGCACTTGACCATTGTATTTAGCATCATAATCAAAAAACTCATTTGATGTTACAACCTCTGTCAAAGGGAAAACAACTGTTTTGCTTTTTGTTTTATACATACCGCAAGTTAGCTCCGTGCCTTTTAAGAAAGATTCAACAATAACCTCATCACCCTCTTGAAAAGCCATATCAATAGCCGGTATAATTGTTTCTTCGGCCTTTACTTTAGTAACTCCGAAGCTACTACCTCCAACATTTGATTTTACGAAACAAGGTAAGCCTAATTGAGATATAATATTTTTTGCATCAAACTCATTCCCTTTACGTATCAAAATAGATTTTGCAGTTTTAGCACCAAAGGCTTGCAAGTATCTGTTACATGCAAATTTATTGAAAGTCATTGAGGCTGCTAATACACCACAACAAGAGTATTTTAAACCCAACAAATCAAAATATCCTTGCAAAATTCCGTTTTCGCCGGGTGTTCCGTGAATTGTTATGTACGCAAAATCAAAATTATGTTTCTTGCCGTCAGACGACACATAAGAAAAGTCATTTTTGTCAATCGGATATTTTTCTGTTTCAGATAATTCTGCTTGCCATGCCTTTTTTGTAATAGTTACAACTGTCGTTTCGTACCTATCTGCATCAATAAAAGATTTGATTCCTTGTGCACTTCTTAAAGACACACCAAACTCTGAAGAGTCACCTCCGGCTACAATTGCAATCTGTGGTTTCATAACAATTTTATACTAAATTGATTGTTAACAATCTTGAGTCAAACAAAGTTTCAAAAATACTACAATTTTTTCAATACAATAGGCATATTTTGTCATCTTTTTTGTTATTTGTAGATTAATTAGAATCCTAAAAGTTTCGTCCTCTCATACTTTTTTTGTAAATTTGTACGTTTATTGAGCATTGAAATTAATACTAATTTTTATTACAATCAGATAAGTTATGAGTGAAGAAGAAAAGACGGCTACAAATAGCTATGAAGCCAGTAGTATTACCGTTCTAGAAGGTTTGGAAGCTGTTCGTATGCGTCCGGCCATGTACATAGGTGATATTAGTGTAAAGGGTCTGCATCATTTAGTTTATGAGGTCGTAGATAACTCCATTGATGAAGCTCTTGCCGGTTACTGCACACATATAGAAGTAACCATCAACAAAGACAACTCAATAACAGTAAGAGACGACGGTCGTGGTATCCCTGTTGATATGCATAAAAAAGAGGGTAAATCAGCATTAGAGGTTGTTATGACTGTATTGCACGCGGGTGGCAAATTCGATAAAGGCAGCTACAAAGTATCCGGAGGTTTACATGGTGTAGGTGTATCGTGCGTAAATGCACTATCAACTTCACTTCGCGCTGAAGTTCGCAGGAATGGAAAACTATACATGCAAGAGTATCGCTGCGGTAAACCTGTGGAACCGGTAAAGGTCATCGGCACTTCAGAAGAAACAGGTACAATGGTAACCTTTCTTCCTGACTCAAGCATCTTCATAACTACAGAATATCACTACGACATTCTTGCTAACCGCTTACGCGAATTATCATATTTAAATGCAGGTATTCGCCTTTCTCTTACAGACAATCGTGTTGTAAACGAAGATGGTTCATTTAAAAATGATGTCTTTTATTCAAAAGAAGGATTAAAAGAATTTGTCTTGTTTGTAGATGAAGCACGCGAGAAATTATTTAACGAAGTAATTCATATATCAACAGATAAATATGAGACTCCTGTGGATATCGCAATGATATATAATACAACATACAACGAAAATATCCACTCTTACGTTAACAACATCAATACGATAGAAGGAGGAACGCACCTTGCAGGATTTCGCCGCGGACTTACTCGTACCTTGAAAAAATATGCAGAAGACAATAAATTACTTGATAAGTTAGAAAAACAAAAAATCGAACTTGATGGTAACGACTTCCGCGAAGGTTTAACTGCCGTTATCTCAATTAAAGTTGCAGAACCACAATTTGAGGGTCAAACAAAAACAAAGTTGGGAAACAACGAAGTAATGGGTTCTGTTGATATGGCTGTAAGTGAGGCTCTTGGAAATTATCTTGAAGAGCACCCTCGCGAAGCTAAACTTATTGTCGACAAAGTTATTTTAGCAGCTACAGCACGCCATGCAGCACGTAAAGCACGTGAACTTGTACAGCGCAAATCTCCATTAGCAGGAGGCGGTTTACCCGGTAAATTAGCTGACTGCTCAAGCAAAGATCCTTCTGAGTGTGAAATATTCCTTGTAGAGGGAGATTCAGCAGGTGGTACGGCAAAACAAGGCCGTGACCGTAGAACACAAGCTATTTTGCCTTTACGTGGTAAGATTCTTAATGTTGAGAAGGCTATGCAACACAAAGCATTTGAGAGCGAAGAAATTCGTAACATATACACAGCTTTAGGTGTAACAATTGGTACAGAAGAAGATTCAAAGGCATTGAACATGAATAAACTTCGTTACAACAAAGTTATCATCATGACTGATGCTGATATTGATGGTAGCCACATTGCCACTCTTATTCTTACCTTTTTCTTCCGCTATATGAAAGAATTAATAGAAGGCGGACACGTATATCTGGCAACTCCTCCACTTTACCTTTGTAAAAAAGGCAAAATAGAAGAATACTGCTGGACAGAACAACAACGCCGTACATTTATCGAAACTTATGGTGGCGGCAGCGAATCTGCAGTATATGTACAACGATACAAAGGTTTGGGTGAAATGAGCGACGAGCAATTGAAGATGACAACCATGAGCAAAGAACATAGAACATTACGTCAAATTACAATTGAGAATGCAGTTGCTGCCGATCATGTATTTTCAATGCTGATGGGTGATGATGTTGCTCCACGTCGCGAATTTATCGAAAAGAATGCTACATACGCTAATATTGATGCTTGATAGGATATGAATATTTGCGTTTTTTGCTCATCAAGTGATAAAATTGCCGATTCTTACGCAGAGTCTGCGGAACAACTAGGCAAATGGATTGGGCTTAATAGTCACACATTGGTATACGGAGGTGCCTCTAAAGGTTTAATGGAAGTCTGTGCCAAATCTGTATTCGAAAATGGGGGAGACGTTATAAGTATAATCCCGCATTTTGTTGATAGCAGAGGTATTGTTAGTCAATATGCAGGACAGGTTTTCAGAGTTGACAACCTTGCCCAACGCAAAGAAATGATGCAGGAATATGCTGATGCATTTGTAGTTCTTCCCGGTGGCATAGGCACTTTAGACGAGTTATTCAGTGCATTAGCCTGTTGTGTAGTTGGAGAGATTTCAAAACCCATAATCATTTTGAATCAAAATGGCATCTACGAGAATCTGCAACAGCAAATAATTCGCATGACCCAAGAAGGCTTTATCCCAAAAGAGCCTCAATTTGAAGCTCAATTTGTGGAAAATGTTGAACTTTGCATAAAAGCATTATCATTCATTGATTCAGAAAACCAACAATAAAAAAATTGACGAAATGAAGTTTACATCATTATGCACCGAAATATTTAGTCAGTCTATTAATAACTACCATAAAACCGATAATGTTGATGCTAGTATATACAATCCTTATCCTAGCAAATCCATAGAATATTATCTTTATTTAAAAAATTGGATTGATACAGTTCAATGGCATTTAGAAGATATAATAAGGGATCCGAATATCGAAGCTCGTGAAGCCTTAGCCATTAAACGCCGCATTGACAAGTCAAATCAAGATAGAACAGACCTGGTAGAATTGATTGATAGCTATTTTCTAGACTTATACAAAGATGTAAAACACTTAGATAGTGCTACTATCAACACAGAAAGTCCGGCATGGGCAATCGATCGATTGTCGATCTTAGCTCTCAAAATATATCACATGAAACAAGAAACCTTGCGTTCCGACTCATCTGCAGATCATAAAAAGCAGTGCGAATGCAAGTTAGCCATACTAAATCAGCAAAACATAGATCTACAAACGGCTATTGACCAATTATTAGAAGATATCGCATCAGGACGAAAATTCATGAAAGTATACAAACAAATGAAAATGTATAACGACCCTGAATTGAATCCTACACTATACGGCAATAAATAGAAATGGCACGAATCCTTGTAATTCGGTTTGCATCCTTGGGAGATATCGCTATATCAATACCTCCGGTATTAGCTTTTGCAGAGCAATATCCAAATCACGAGTTATTTTATTTGAGCAATAAGCGATTCGCATCTCTATTTGAAACTATGCCTGATAACGTACACTTTATTGGTGCCGATTTAAAAGGAGAACACTCTTCTTTATATGGATTATATAAACTCGCTAAAGAATTTAGGAAACTGAAGATTGACTATGTTGCTGATTTTCATAATGTTATAAAAAGCCAATTTATCTGCAGTATATTGAGATTATCCGGAATTAAAATTGCATCACGCAAGAAAGATAAAATAAGCAGATTAAAACTATTGCACAGACATGGAAAAGCCATCTATGATTTAAAATCGTATCACGAACGATATGCAGATGTTTTCGCAGATTTATCTCTCCCTATAAAACTGAAGTTCCAAAAACTTAATATACCATCACCAATAATTAAGCCTGAAAACGAAAAGTGGATAGGTATAGCTCCATTCTCTGCACACAAAGGCAAAATATATCCAATAGAAAAAATAGAAGAAATTGTTGCATACTATTCATCAAAGGCCAATATAAAACTTTTCTTGTTTGGAGGTGGTAAGTATGAATCTTCTGTATTTGAGAAATGGATTGATACATATAAAACTCCTTTTTCAATGGTAGGCAAATACGAACTACAAGAAGAGCTTGGAGTTATGGGAAAATTAGATGTAATGGTCTCTATGGATTCTGCAAATATGCATCTCGCAGCATTAATGAATACAACTGTAATCTCTATATGGGGACCATCGCATCCTGCTATAGGATTCAGACCGTGGAATCAGAATAAAGACACCTTTATACAAATAGACCTGCCATGCAGACCATGCTCAGAATGGGGTGCAAAACCATGCAAAAGTGGTGATTTTGCTTGTATGCAAGGTATAAAAGTTCAAACTATTACAAATAAAATTGATAGTCTGATATATGGCAAAAATTAATAAGAAACGTATACTTATTGACCTTTACATGATCAAACACCCGAATTGCGGATTTGGTCAGATTGCTATTAATTATGCAAAATACTTTCTTAACGAATACCATGCCGGCGAAGACTTTGATATTTATCTGTTAGTTCCAAAACAATATATAGGAGCTTTTGGTACAGAAGTTAAATATATAAATGCAGTATGGTGGAAAAAAATTTTTAAGA
This sequence comes from Bacteroidota bacterium, assembly GCA_022708465.1. GTDB lineage: Bacteria > Bacteroidota > Bacteroidia > Bacteroidales > Paludibacteraceae > Enterocola. Next base: position 32,260 of record JAKIYQ010000003.1, read on the forward strand.
AATGTATCCCATTTATGGACATTTGGCATTCCACAAATCAAATACCAAGATTTATGCCATACGCCAAAAAAACAAAATATTTGCTCACACTGCACGATTTTAACCACGAATACGAAAAAAAAGGTGCAGCATTGCGGCATAGTAGGAGACACTGGGCTGCACTAATTAAACGTTCGGACCTAATTGTATGTATATCGCAGTTTACCGCAGCAGAAACAAAGAAATACGCTAATATCGAAGGTAAACCAAACCCTATGGTAATTCTAAACGGAGTTGAGCAATTTGACAACCAAATTGCTAGCAAACCAACAAGCATCGTTTCTGATAAGCCGTTTTTCTTCAGCATAGGTGAAATGAGGGCTAAGAAAAACTTTCACGTATTACTTGATATGATGAAATTGATGCCTGACAAGCAATTATATCTTGCAGGTTCTCCTACTACAGAATATGCTGCATTATTAAGCAAACGCATTCAAGATGAGCATATTGACAATGTAAAAATGTTGGGTAGAATAAGTGATGAGGAACGTATTTGGCTATATGCAAATTGTGAAGCATTCGTATTTCCTTCTTTGTTTGAAGGCTTTGGATTACCCATTATTGAGGCTATGCAATTTGGGAAGCCTGTATTTTCATCTACCTTTACAAGTTTAAAAGAAATTGGTGGAGAATATGCTTTCTTTTGGCAGAATTTTGATGCAAAAACAATGTCTGAAACTGTTAGGAATGGTCTTGAAACATTTAAAAACGACAATACTCTAGCAGAAAAAGAGAAAGAATATGCTGCCGGTTTTTCTTATCAAAAGAATATTGAAAGCTACTTAAAGCTCTATCGAGAATTGCTTGCTGATTGAGGACACAACAGAAAGACAAAAGCCAAAAAAAACATTGTTCCTTTGGGCAAATAAAAGGGCATCTCTATTTGCATTATCATAAAAAATATCACCATAAAAACCAGTAATGGATAGTTATGACGTTTTATGGATATAACAAACAGATAAATAGTCATAGCTAAAGATAGTAACACTCCGACTATACCGGTCTGCATCAAATCTCCTATAAATTGATGATGAGGATTTGCCAATCCTACATATGCAAATTCATAGCCTAATGAATGTGCGAATTCTTCCGAATCCATTATAGCTCTTATTCCCTCAACGCCTGTTCCCAAAAGGTAATTAGTTTTTATGTATGCGAACGCTGTGCCAAAATTCTGCACACGAGCGGTATCTTTAAAAAATGATTCAATAAAAGGACTAGCAAAATACATAGCTATTACAAGCATAATAAAAGACAAGGAGGTCCCGAATATTATCAGCTTTTTGTGACGCCTTAAAAGATATGCAATACCTAAAACAAACACTAAAAACCAAGTAATAATACCTATGCGAGATTGGGTTATTAACACCAAAACCAGTGACATACAAGTATATATTGCTAATTCTATAGTGTTAACACGCGAAATATCCAGCTTTTTTTGCCACATATAAAATCCACAAGCCAAAGCAAATAAATAGGCTACCGCATTATATGTAGGATGATAATAATTAGACCACGCAAATATGTAATCGTAAACGGCAATATCATTAAACGTCGCTTTTTTAATTACAAACCAATCGCTTATCGGCATATTTAAATATACACTTTGAGCTATCCAGCAACATAATGATATACCTACAAATACGAACATAAACCTAAAAAATAAAAGCAAAATCATGTCTCGCATATTTTGTTTTATTTCTATTAAACAAAATACTATTGGTACAACTAAAAACAACAAATACACAAATAGTAATCTATTAAGACCTTTGTTAAATTCAGGCATCCATATTAAACTAATTAAATGCCAAGAAAAATACATTACAGCAAGCCAAAACATAAAATCAGGAATCCGAAAATGCTTATTCCTGATGCCATAATAAATCGCATATAAAGCGAATAAAACAAATGTCTGCCACTCTAAGTGTATTGTAAAATTTAGAGCGAGAATCCATATTGATAAAAATGCGTATAAGATCTTAGTCTGAAGATTAAACTCTTTGAATGGAGGATAAAAGGAAATCCATAATAATGATGACGATATAATGAACATGGCTATCGCTGCATCATAAAAAAAAGCATATTGCTGCTTAATATTATAAAACGCGTTGCTTGGGAATGCTAATTGTAGTACGAATTCCAAGCATAGCAACAATAAAACAAGGATTTGAGGAATAAATACTAAGTATTTACTCATATTAGTTTTATTACAACACATTCTTAAATCTCTCAGGTATATTTACAACCAAATGCCAACAAGCCATTGATGGTTTATTTAGTGCATATATAGGACGACAAATTGTTTGAAATATTCGGGCTATGGGTAAATATTTATCACCATTTTTGGCTGTTTTGTTTGTTACAAAATTAATCGTTCTAAAACGCTTTTTTATATGCCTAGTCCAGCCTGCCGCCATTCTGTCTTTATCCGAAAATCTACTTTCAAGTATGTTTTTATCAAAACATCCAAAATGAAATAAATAGAGATTCGCATCTATATGAAAATTATGCCCTTTAACACGATGAAAACCTGATCCCCAACGTAGCGGTTTGGAAACTATAACCGGTTTAGTATATCGCGACGACACAAATGCGTAACTTCTTTGCTGTAAAAATAATTTGCCTCCGTCTATCTCTGATTCTTTATTCAAATTTTGACCTACATCCATTCCTAAACCTGACATACAAACGGGGCAATCAATTTGATTTAGGTATTCTGCTAATGTACAATTACATTTAGGATCTACCACTAAATACTCATCTGTATCTGTGCCAACTACTAAATCATATTCTTTTAATAACTGAGCAGCCTTTTGCGATAATATAAGTATTCGCATCTTATCTGCAGCAACAATATGTCCGGTAATTCTTGGATATTTTATAACATTTGTTTTTCCCAAATTAGCAGGAATAGATTGATCTTCTCCGTCGAGTAAAATGTATATATTCTCTTCTCCGAAACAATTTCCGTAGTAATTTATCCATTTTTCAAGAAAAAATTCATCATTTCTCGCCATTGTTATGGCGCATATTTTTTTCATGACACAAAAGTAAGGATTTTTTTACTACTTTTGCAAATTCTATTTAAGAATCGTATGGCGATACCAGCGCAAATAAAACTTCCTATACAAGACTCCTTTGCATTATACGAAGAGGCCTACGCAAAATCTTTACATTCAAAAGATGCAATCCTTATGCCTTTAATAGAACACTTACGCCAATCAAGCGGTAAACAGATGCGTCCTATTTTGGTTTTGTTATGCGCAAAGTTATGTGGTATTGTTACACAAAACACCTTACATGCAGCAATTGCATTAGAGTTACTTCATGTTGCCAGCTTAATACACGATGATGTTGTTGATGAGTCTGATAAACGTAGAGGCTACGCTTCGATACGCGCCAAATTCAATAACAAAATTGCAGTTTTAGGAGGTGACTTCATTCTTTCATCTGCCCTATCGGAAGCTGCATCCACCGAAAGTACAGCAATTATTAAGGTTATTGCCGGACTGGGTAAAAATCTAAGTGAAGGTGAATTATTACAATTAGAAACCATAAATGAAAATCACTCGAACGAAAAAAAGTATTTTGATATAATTAGCCGAAAGACAGCAGCTCTTTTTGCAGCATGCGCAAGACTTGGTTTTATTTCATCTACAAATACTGATATTGAGACAGAACAGAAGATCGTATCTATTGGCGAGATTATTGGAACATGCTTCCAATTAAAAGATGATATTTTTGATTACGAAGCTAGCGATAAAATTGGCAAACCAACCGGTATTGATCTTGCCGAGGGTAAGCTTACCCTTCCTTTGATTCATGTAATAGAGAATTCTTCTGATGCAGAAAAGCAACGCATTAAAGAAGCTATTGAAAATAAAGAAATAATTTATCTACAAGACTTAGCTCACCAAAAAGGAGGAATCAATTACGCAATAAAAAAGTTGCACGAACTACAAGAAAATGCTCTTTCTATATTAAATGAATTCCCGGAAAGCCCTGCAAGAACTGCAATTAGGGCTTATACCGAATACGTAGTTGACAGAAAATTATAAATAAAAAAAGGCGGACCCTAAGATCCGCCCAAGATTAAGCTCATTTACGTAAGTTGGCTTCTTTTATCACCATCGTGCGTCCGTCTAATTCTGTGCCATTTAATGATTCCATGGCTTTTTGGCCAGCAGCATCGTCTGAGATTTCAACGAAAGCAAAACCTTTTGATTTACCGGTTTCGCGATCTTTGATAATCTTTACTGAAACTACTTCACCATACTCTTGCATAACTTTTGATAAGTCACTTTCCTTTAGCTTATAGCTAAGGTTTCCAATGTAAAGGTTCATAAAGAAAAATAGATAAATAAATAAATGTTTCGCAATTTTGAAATTCAAAATCGCAGCGCAAAGAAAGTCATAAATTTTGGATTTACAATTTTTTCAAGGGGAAATTATTGTTGTAAGACTTCCATTCTGTTAGCATCTAAGCGAATAAAAGTAAATAGCAATATCGTAAAGCCCCACATAGAAGAGCCTCCATAACTAAAAAATGGAAGCGGAATACCGATAACAGGAACCAAGCCTATTACCATCCCTATATTGACGCAAAAATGGAAGAACAAAATACTAACTACGCTATAGCCGTAAATTCTACTGAATGGCGATCTTTGTCGCTCTGCCAGAATGATAAGCCGAATCAACAGTATAACAAACAAAGCAACAACGAAAAAGGTACCTATAAAACCTTTTTCCTCACCTATAGTACAAAAAATAAAGTCAGTGTCTTGTTCCGGTACATAATTCAGTTTTGTTTGAGTGCCATTTAAGAAACCTTTGCCTATAAATCCACCCGAACCTATTGCGATCTGCGATTGTCGTACATTATAACCTGCTCCTTGCGGATCATCTTCTAAACCTAAAACAATTTTTATACGTATTTGTTGATGAGGCTCCAAAATCTTGTTAAAAGCATAGTCTGCAGAATAACAAAGAGCAATTGTACCAATCAAAAACAAAGAAAGCATGAAATATGTTTTTCGTCTCTTGTATACGCTCCATGTAATCAATAACAATATACTTGCAGTCATGTTCATTAGCAATATGTTCGTATGCGAAATCCACGATGCATTTATTAAATTTATAATTCCACCTATAAAATAGATTATAATATTTATAACTATATATAATTTGATAAATGGTATATCATTCAAATAGTATTTTATAAGAATTGCGCCTATAATTATTGCAAGTACAAACACAATTATATAACCATATCTTTCGACTGATGGCAGCTCACCAACCTCTAAAGGAATATTGTTAAACCTTAAAACTAATATAAAAAACAAAACAATAATGAACCCAAACATAAGAAATGAGCCATCCATACCTTCGCGGAATAACACTAATAAGAAAGCCGCAAAAACCAATGCAGAACCGGTTTCACTCTGCCCAACAATAATCAACATAGGCAAGCATATTATTGTTGCAATAATAGCAATATTACGAGCTTGGTGCAGATTAAACTGATAAGAACTCATGAATTTTGCCAAACACAAAGCAGTTGCGAATTTTGCAAATTCCGCCGGCTGTATACTGAAAGATCCTATTTTAATCCATGAATGTGAGCCTTTAATGTCTGGCGATATAAAAATTGTTGCAACTAGTACCACTATCATCAGCCCATAAAATAGATAAGCTATATTGTTATAAAATTTACCATCAATAAGTAATACTAAAATCGATAAAACTGCGGCACAAGAGATCCATATCAATTGCATACCATGACGCATCGAGAAATTAAATATTTCCGGATGTTCAAAATCATAACATGCGGCGTATATTGTTACCCATCCGGCAATAACCATAACAATATAAATTGCTATAGTCCACCAATCCAATGATTTAATCAGGCTTACTTTCCGTTCCATTTTCCGTTGTATCTCCGTAAAATTTTGCGTTCATTATTCTTTCTTCCAAATATAAACGATTTGGACTAATTGAACGACGTAAATATTTTTCAATCATTAAGCTTGCAATAGGAACAGCCCATGTTGCACCAAAACCGGCATTTTCAACATATACGGCAATCGCTATTTTAGGATTGTCTTTAGGCGCAAAAGCAATAAAAATGGAGTGATCTTTTCCGTGTGGATTCTGTGCAGTTCCTGTTTTACCGCAAAATTCCAAACTATCAATTCGTCCGATACGTGCAGTACCTGCCATTACAGCACCTAGCATACCTTCATGCACAACATCAAAGTACTTCGATTCTATAGTTGAATAATGCTTAGTTCTATATTTAATATCAATGCTATCACCCTCAATAGACTTCATTATATGAGGTGTATAGAAATAACCTTTATTAGCTATACAAGCTGCTAAATTTGCTGTTTGAATAGGAGTTGCCAATACCTCACCTTGACCAATTGAGATTGAAATTATAGTAGAAGACCTCCAATGGTTCTTACCATATATCTTATCATAACGCGAACTCTTAAGAATTAATCCGCTTTTTTCGTTAGGGAAATCAACACCTAATTTGTCGCCAAAACCTAGAGAAGTTACATGACCACGCCAAACATCATACGCATGGCTTGATGTTTTGTACTTAGCAAGATTATTATCTAACATCTCTCTCAAGCAAAAACAATAATATGCATTACACGAGTTTTGAATTGATTGCGGCAAATTCAATGGAGAAGAATGTGCGTGACAACCTAATTTACGCCCTCCTCCGTAAAAATAACCTCCATGACAAGGGAAAGTTGTATTATAATTGATAAGTTCCTCCTGTTGCATTACAAGTGCCTGTACAAGTTTAAATGTAGAACCAGGAGGGTACATAGCCATCATGGGTCTGTCGAATAATGGTTTATTCGGATCTTTCAATAATTCCGAATAATTGACTGAGCGTTTTCTACCAACTAACAAAGACGGATCAAATGAAGGGCTGGAAACCAATGCCAATATTTCGCCTGTACTAGGTTCTATAGCTACAATACTTCCAAGTTTGTAGTTCATCAACTCTTCGCCATATTGTTGAAGTTCTATATCAAGTCCAACAGTTACATTTTTGCCTGATTTTGGTAAAATATCTCTTTCGCCATTCTGATATCTACCTTTAATACGACCATGTACATCACGCAGCAAAATCTCAACACCCTTTTCACCTCTAAGTTGCTCCTCGTATGTTTTCTCAATACCCGATTGGCCTTTATAGTCACCTTTCTTATAGTAAGAATCCGATTCTATCTGTTTTTGATTAACTTCACCAATAGAACCAATTGCGTGGGCACCATGTGGTACTGTATATTCTCTCAAAACGCGTTGCTGAACAAATGTACCGGAGAAACGAAATTGTTTTTCTTGAAATCTACCATAATCTTCACCTGATAATTGCGACATAAACACTTGCGGAGTATATCTTGAATATCCGGGATTATTTTTACGGTCCTTTATTTCATTAATCCTTGTGATGAATTCTTCTTTCGTAATATTAAGTGTATTACAAAATGTCAATGTATCAAAATCGTGCATCTCACGCATAATTAACATCACATCATACACAGGTTGATTCGAAACAATTAATTTTCCGTTTCTATCATATATAAGACCTCTTGAAGGGTATATTGTTTTTTTAAGGAAGGCATTACTATCTGCATTATCTTTATAAGAGGCATCAACAATCTGTAAAAAAAACAGACGACTAATATATATTATGGCAACAAATACTATAATCCAAGTAATAGTTTGTTGTCGTTTTTTGTAGTCTTGTTTATTTCTATAGTAACTCATTTTTTTCGCGCCAAATCATAACAGAGTATTAGAAGCAAAGTAACAATGGTATTAGATACAACACGCAAAAGAGTAAACCAAAAAAATCTTACAGAAAGTGTTTCTAAATAAAACAAAAGAGCATGATGCACAAAAACAATTCCTATTGCATATTTAATATAATTTCCAAAACCAAAACTTTTAATTGATGGAGATGTTAATGCAAAATCATTATGCGAAAACAATGCATTAATCCAAGTATTACGGAAAAACGCAACAAATACACAGGCAAACGCGTGTATTCCCATAGTATTACTAAACATATCTATAAGCATACCAAGAATAAACGACAAAATCATTGCCCAATTCTTATTGATGCCAACAGGTAAACTTAATATGAAAATTACATATATGTATGGGCTTATAAATCCAAAATAATCAATATTGTCAAATAACACAACTTGTAAGAAAACAAGCACAATAAATAAGACAGTATTTCGTAAGATTGATTCTATCATTATTTTATGCTCCTTTCCAATTCTTGTAATTCAGTACTGTTTGCAAATACGATAATATCAACATACGACAAACGTCTGAAATCGGTTGATAATTCTACTTTAATAGAATAAAAATTATCTGATTCTGTCAATTCTTTTTCTACAACTTTACCTGCAGGAATTCCTTCCGGAAAGATTGATGAAAAACCACTAGTACTAAGCGTTTCGTTAAGACGAACAGGTACGTGACGCGGAATTTCCTCAAGACTGGCATACATAGGATTAACTCCATCCCAAACTAAAGAACCAAAATTTTTACAAGAATCAAGACGACAACTTATTTTTGACTGCGGATTTAATAATGATAAAACTACGCAGAAATTCTTTGAAACGGTTTGAACAACACCCACAATACCTTCGCTACAAACAACTCCCATATCAGGTTTTACTCCGTCTCTTTCACCTTTGTTTAAAGTTATATAATTTTGAAATTTATTGACCGTATTGCCAATAACCTTAGCCCTGATATAATGATAATCTTTATCTGCATCAATATAAATTGAATCTTGTACAGTGTCTTGGTAAGTCGACATCCTATTTGACATTTCCAATAATTGATTTTTTAATGCAGTATTTTGTTCTGATAGTAAATCGTTATTATGACGTAGGTTAAAGTAACCTGTTACCATATCAACAGTATTAAAAACATTTCCGCTAACAACATTCGATGTGCTTAAAAACACCGAACGATGGTAATTGTTTTGATTTACCATCAATATTATCGCAACTATCTCTAAACATAAGAACAATAGTAACGAACTGAATTTTATCAAAAAACGGATAAGGTTTCCCATTTTATTATGTACAAGAAGCCGCCGATTAAGAAACCGGCGGCTGTGTTCATAAAACTATTAACGCATTAAGAACGAATAATTATCAACATTCTTAAGAGCAAGACCGGTTCCACGTGCTACTGCATGTAATGGATCGTCTGCTATATGAAATTGAATATTCATTTTATCGTACAAACGCTTGCTTAAACCGCGTAACAAAGCACCGCCCCCTGACAAGAAAATACCATTTCGCACTATATCTGCATACAACTCAGGAGGAGTTTGCTCTAAAGCACTTAATATAGCTGTTTCCATTTTTGAAATTGATTTATCCAAACAATGTGCGATCTCCTGATAAGAAACAGGTACTTCCATTGGCAAGGCTGTCATACGATTTGGACCATGAACTATATAATCTTCCGGAGCTTCCTCATCGCTAAGTTCAGTTAAAGCTGAACCAACATTAATCTTAATCAACTCTGCAGTACGCTCACCTACTTTAATGTTGTGCATTCTGCCCATATATTCTTGAATATCGGCAGTTAAATCATCACCTGCGATACGAATTGAACGATTACAAACCAAACCTCCTAAAGAGATAACAGCAATTTCTGTTGTACCACCACCTATGTCAACTATCATGTTGCCTTCGGGTGCTTCTACATCAAGTCCGATACCCATAGCTGAAGCCATTGGCTCGAAAACCATATAAATATCACGACCACCGGCATGTTCAGAAGAGTCACGTACAGCACGCATTTCTACCTCAGTAATTCCGGAAGGAATACCTACAACCATTTTTAATGATGGAGAGAAGAAACTATTCTTCGAACTAATCATTTTAATCATGCCGCGAATCATCATCTCTGCAGCATAAAAGTCTGCAATAACACCATCTCTTAGAGGACGTACTGTGCGGATATGATCATGCTCTTTCCCTTGCATCTGACGAGCTTGTTTACCAATAGCAACCAATTTGTCAGTTCGCTTGTCTAGAGCTACTATTGATGGTTCATCTAATACGATTTTTCCATTCTGGATAATAATCGTATTCGCCGTTCCAAGATCCATGGCGATTTCTTGTGTAAATGAAAATAATCCCATCTTATTCTAAATAATTTATTTAATACAATTTCAAAAATATCTTAATGTTTAAAGTGCCTAATTCCTGTCGTCACCATTGCTATTCCATTGTTCTCACAGAAATCAATTGTCAACTGATCTTTAATAGATCCTCCCGGTTGAACAACTGCCGTGATACCTGCATTGTAAGCAATCTCTACGCAATCAGGAAATGGGAAGAAAGCATCAGATGCCATAACTGCACCATGTAAATCCATATTGAATGTGCCGGCTTTTTCTATAGCTTGGCGTAAAGAATCTACTCTTGATGTTTGACCTATACCGCTAGCACATAATTGTTTGTTTTTAGCAAGAACAATAGCATTGGATTTTGAATGTTTTACAACTTTATTTGCAAAAATCATATCTTCAATCTCAGCTTTGCTCGGCTGTTTGGTAGTTACTTGTTTAAAATCCTTTTCTGTTTCTACACTAGTATCACGATCTTGAGATAGTAAACCATTTAAAACTGAACGGAATTGCTTTGTTGGAATTTTTGTCTCTTTTTGAATAAGAATAATACGATTTTTTTTCTGAGATAAGATTTCCAAAGCATCCATATCATAATCAGGTGCAATAATTACTTCAAAAAATATTTTGTTTATTTCTTCTGATGTAGTTTTATCAATCGGTTTATTTGTTATTAGTACACCACCAAAAGCAGAAACAGGATCACTGGCTAAAGCATCAGTCCATGCCTCTAAAAGAGTATTGCGAGATGCTATTCCACAGGCATTGTTATGTTTTAATATTGCAAATGTAGTTTCATCAAAATCAGCAATTAAATTAACTGCTGCATCAATGTCAAGCAGATTATTGTATGATATCTCCTTACCTTGCAATTGCTCAAACATTTCATCAAAATTACCATAGAAAAATCCTTTTTGATGAGGGTTTTCTCCGTAACGCAATGATTTGATATCATCTTTTGCGTATCTGAAAGATGATTGAGCATCACCATCGAAATAATTGAAAATAGCTGAATCATACAAAGATGATACTCCAAATGCTTCTTTAGCAAAAAATTTGCGTTGCTCTAAAGTACTGTTTGCACCATTCTCGTCTAACAAATCTATTAGCGAAGCATATTGATTCTGAGATGCAACGATTATTACATCAGCAAAATTCTTAGCAGCTGCTCTAATAAGAGATATGCCGCCTATGTCAATTTTTTCAATAATATCTTTTTCAGAAGCTCCTGAAGCAACAGTTGCTTCAAATGGATACAAGTCAACAATTACAAGGTCAATTTCAGGAATTTCGTATTTAGACATTTGCTCTAAGTCCTCCTCATTATTACGACGTCCCAAAATACCTCCGAATACTTTCGGATGAAGAGTTTTTACTCTACCTCCTAATATAGAGGGATAACCTGTCAAGTTTTCAACGGCTTGACACGGAACGCCCAATGATTCAATGAATGATTGGGTTCCACCTGTTGAAAGTAGTTTTACTCCTTCTGAGTTTAATTTCAGAATGATTTTGTCTAAGTTCTCCTTGTGGTAAACTGATACAAGGGCAGTTTTGATTTGTTTTTGTTCCATTGCGGATATGTCGGTTTGGGATTAAAGCCTTGCAAAGCTACAAAATGTAACGACAATTACCGCGTACATTAATAAGAAAAAAGTAAAAAACCGCCGATTGTTGAAAGATTTTACTTGCGCAGGTATGTTACGAAAGAATATGAGTATTTATGCTTCTCGTCAGCCGGGTTTTTTTCTTCTTTTTCGAGCCTCCAAATTTGAGTATCAATATTGGGGAAAAACACGTCTGATTCAAAGCGACCATCTATTATAGTCAATTCAAGACGATTGGCATGCGCAAGTGCTTGTGAATAGATTGAAGCACCTCCAATTACAAAAACATCCTCGTCCGATGAACAAAGAGCGAACGCACTATCCAAAGAGTCAACCACTTCGCATTTCGCAATTTTTAAATCTTTTTGACGAGAAATTACAATATTTCGTCTATTTGGCAATGCGCCATTGGGTAAAGAATCATAGGTTTTTCGTCCCATAATTACAGTATGACCTGTCGTTAATTGCTTGAAATGCTTTAAATCATTAGGTAAGTAACAAAGCAACTGGCCTTTATAACCTATTCCTCGCATCTCATCCATTGCGACTATCAAAACCAAATTTGGCATATTCTAATTATTTAACTTAAATATATGTTCTACAACATAAAAACTCCGTACTTTTGCAGTGTGATTTTTCATAGTATTTGATTTTAAGGTTAACAAATAGGTACTCAGGCGTGAGTGCCTTTTGTTTTTTATAGGCTAAACAGATACTGCACCTGCAATATGAGGATGTGGATTATAATTCACTAGTTCGAAATCTTCAAAATGAAAACCAAAGATATCTTTTACATCAGGATTCACATTCATTGTAGGTAATTCGCGTGGTTCACGAGATAATTGCAATTTCACTTGATCAATATGATTCAGGTATATATGCGCATCTCCAAATGTATGAATAAAATCACCCGGCTCCAAATCACATACCTGCGCCATCATAAGCAATAATAAAGAATATGATGCAATATTAAACGGAACCCCTAAGAAGATGTCTGCACTGCGTTGATACAACTGAAGACTTAACTTACCATCTGCAACATAAAACTGAAAAAATGCATGACACGGCGGTAAGTTCATATTCGGAATATCTGCTACGTTCCAAGCACTTACTATGATACGTCTTGAGTCCGGATTCTTTTTAATTGTTTCAACCGTTTCTTTAATTTGATCTATATGACCGCCATTATAATCGGGCCATGACCGCCATTGATAACCATAAATGTGACCTAAGTTTCCGTCAGCGTCAGCCCACTCATTCCAAATTTTAACGCCATTATCTTGCAGATACTTAACATTGGTATCGCCATTTAAAAACCACAGTAATTCGTAAATAATTGATTTAAGATGCAATTTCTTTGTGGTTAACGTAGGGAATCCATCTGCCATATTAAACCGCATCTGATGCCCAAAAACACTTATTGTACCTGTGCCGGTACGATCTTCCTTACGCACTCCTTCGTTCATTACACGATTCAATAAATCCAAATACTGCTTCATAGATTAAATATTATAGAGGTCGAAACAAAGATACTAATTTTAATACATTTTGTAAGTAGTCTTCAAAACTTTAAACTCAGTACGTCGATTTATTTGATTAGCTATTTCTTGTTCTTCTGATTTTAAACCTTCAATAAACTCGTTATCCAAAGGAGTATCAACTTTTAAGAAACGATATTGCTTAACAAGTGCCTTATCAGGAACAACAGGTACAGACTCGCCATATCCTTTTGAAGACAACCTATCCTTTTCAATGCCTTTTACTGTAAGATAATCAACAACTGATTTTGCTCTTTGACCTGACAATAACAAGTTTGTCTCATCAGAGCCTACAAAGTCTGTATGTGCACCAATCTCAATAGTTATATTCGGATTGTCTTTTAGCAATTCAACTAATTCGTCAAGACCTGCAGATGATTCCGGAGTCAACTCTGCAGAACCAAATTTAAAGAATATATTATTCATTTTAACCGGCTTGCTCACAGAATTAAGTTGAAAATCCATAGTAAAGTTTTGACTCTTTTCTAGATCTGCCACATCAAGAATTTTCTTGCTGTTTAAAAATCCTCTGCAAGTAGCTAAAAGCACATACTTGGTATTTTTATTAATAGATGCGGTATAAGAACCGTTCTTTTTAGTCTGGATGTTTGCTATAGAACCATCATTCCCCACCATTCTCACACGAGCATCACCCAAGTTCTCTCCTTTAGAATCTGTAATTACACCCACCACCGAAAAATTCAAAACAGGTTTTGAAAATTTATATATATGATCATAGCCTTTGCGGTCATTTCTGTTTGAAGAGAAGAATCCCCAATCTTGTTTTCCGGCAAAACTTATTCCAAAATCATCAAAATTTGAATTTATAGGCTTCAAAAGATTAACTACGTCCCATTCATCGGCATCAGAGAATTTTGCTTTTGGCCTTTTAGACGCTGCAAAAATATCAAGTCCTCCTAAACCCGGATGTCCATCTGAAGAGAAATACATTACTCCATCAGCACGGAAATAAGGAAACATTTCTTCGCCCTTTGTATTAATTGTAGGTCCTAGATTTTCGGGTATATCCCATCCATCACCGGTCTTAGCAACACGCCAAATATCTCTTCCCCCAAATCCTCCATCCATATCAGAAACAAAATATAAATATGCACCATCAGGCGATAAAGCAGGATGAGCAGTAGTTATACTAGAGTCTTTTAAGATTTGAAGTTTTTGCGGTTCAGACCATGCTCCACCATTACGTTTGCACATATAAATGGCAGCTCCCAATGTCTCACCTTTAACTACTTTGCTCAGGGTATAATACAATTCCTGGCCATCAGCCGAGAAAGAGCAAGTACCCTCATCAAACTCAGTATTTATCTCTCCTTCTAAAGGATTTGGCGACTCCCACTTACCTTGAGCATTTGTTTTAGAAGAATAAATATCGTTATTGCGTTGACCTGTTATTCTGCTGGTCTTTGTTTTTTTTGCACCTCTTGCGACTCGTGTGGAATTAAAATATAGTACATCGCCATCGGCAGATGCAAAGGCAGGACAAAATTCCGAATACTTAGAATTGAAAGTAGGATCTTTTATAATTTCGTAAGCGGTGATTTTTTCCCAATCGGCAATTGCTTTCTCACAAGATTCTATTCCGTTTTTTGCCAATTCATTACCCGGTCGCATTTGCTCGTACTGATAATACATTTTAATTGCTTCCTTGTATTTACCATTACGACGTAATACTTCAGCGTAATAATATGTCAGCAAGCTATCCTTGCATCCATATTTTACAGCATTTTTAAATGCAGTTTCGGCACGTTTATTGTTTTCGACAATCCGATAAGCATTGCCCATTTTATAAGCTACATCCGCCTTTAGAACTCGTTTCTTAGTTGGTACATTCGGATATATGCTGCGATACATTTCAGCAGCACGATAATATTCACCCAAGGCGAACTTTTTATCCGCCTTGGTGATTCGGGCATTAAGACTACAGGAAGCGAATAAAACGACCGTTAGAAGGCCTATCAATATTCGCTTAATCATCATTCAGCAGTTTCTGGAACAATAAGTTTATATCCTTTTCCGTGAATATTGATAATTTGAACTGTCTCGTCTTCTTTCAACAATTTACGTAATTTGGTGATATAAACATCCATACTACGTGCATTGAAATAATTATCGTCTATCCAAATTGTTTTTAATGTGTAGTTACGCTCTAATATATCATTAGCATTTGCGCACAACAACGAAAGTAATTCGGATTCCTTAGTTGTCAACTTGGTTGTTTTACCATTGATTGTCAATTGTTGTTTTTGAGAATCGAAAGTAAAGTTTCCTAATTTGTAGACAACTTTTTCTTTCATCTTCTTGCTCTTGATACGGCGTAAAATAGCTTCAATACGGAACAACAGCTCTTCCATACTGAAAGGTTTTGTGATGTAGTCATCACCACCGATCTTAAATCCCTCAATAATATCTTCCTTCAAGTTTTTTGCTGTCAAAAACAAAATGGGTACTTCTGTATTAACGGCACGAATCTCTTGTGCCAAAGTAAAGCCATCTTTTTTAGGCATCATTACATCAAATACACAAACATCGTAATTTGTTTTCATGAATGCTTTATAACCAGCATCTCCGTCAGGAAGCAAATCAGTGTCATAACCTTTGGCCTGTAGATACTCACGTAATAACATTCCTAAGTTTTCATCATCCTCACATAAAAGGATTTTTACTTTTTCTTCATTCATAATTTTACTTTTTTAAAGTGGGTATTGTTATTATAAATTTAGTCCCTTTTCCTAACTCGCTTTCTGCTTTAATGTGACCATTATGCTTTTCAACCATTTTCTTTACATACGCGAGCCCCAATCCAAAACCTTTAACATTGTGCACATTACCGGTTGGTACTCTGTGAAATTTGTCGAAAATCTTCTTTAAATGTTCTTTCTTGATGCCCATTCCGTTATCTTCTACCGAAATACACAACAAATCTTTCTCTAGTTCATTCCATGTCTGTATCATAAGATACAAAGGCTCATCGGGTTTCGAATACTTTACAGCATTATCAAGCAAGTTAAAAATGACATTTGTAAAATGCAGCTCATCAACTGTTGCCCACGAATCAGCAGCTTTTAAATCTGTATTTATTGTGCCACCAGTACTTTTTACTTTAATACGAAAACTAGCAACTACTCCATCAATAATCTTATTAACATCAGCATCCTTAAACTTCATTATTGACTTTTCATTTTCCAATAACGAAATCTGCAAAACTTTTTCAACTTGGAAACTCAAACGCTTTGTTTCATCTCTAATTATCCTCGATATACTTTTTAAAACTTCCGGCGTTTTAATTATGCTATCGTCTTGCAACATTTGTGATGCCAATGATATGCTGGATATAGGTGTTTTAAATTCATGCGTCATATTGTTCATAAAATCCGTTTTGCTCTTTGACAATTTACTCTGTTTAAACATCAGTAAAATTGTTGAAACAAAAGTACAAAACAACATTAACGTTATAATGATTGATGTTATTGCCAAAGAAGACACACTCATCAAAATATATTGAGAACGCTCCGGAAAATAGGCTCTAATCAAATTCATCTTAGGATTATAGTCATTTGGAAATAATATCTGCGAATAATAATTATTTGATACACTTGTAGAATCAAAATCAGGGCAGATATAGACTTGACGTCCTAAATAATCCAACAATATAACATGAAATGGAGTATTAATACCATTGTTAAGTAATTCTTGCCGCAATAATTGTTCGGCATGTTCCATATCTACACGTTTCTCTATAGGTTTTTCCGGTGCTTCCTTCAACCAACGCATAGCTGCATCATTCAACAATATTTTTTTTCGAGCATAATTACTTTTCATACGGCTTTGCAGATTTTCTGTTAATTCTTGAACCGTATTTGTCTGATTTACAGATTTTAGAGAAACAGCTTGTACGCTCGAGTTTTTATCTATAGATAGAAATGTTCCATTATCTACTTGTGGTATAATTGTTTTACTTTCACTTTCTTTTTGCAAAGCATCGCTTAAATATTCTGAAGTTTCCTCTTCTTCCAAAGTTCTGCTCATTTGGTACAAGCTACGCTTAACTCCATCATCAAAATGCTGTTGGCGTATTTCTATCAAAGTACTAAAATAATTAAGTTGCACTGCCAATAAACCTAAAAAGGTCAGTGCCATAAATATTGCAAGAAGAATGATTGTTCCCTTTCTCATATCTTAAACTTAACCTGACAAATGTACGTTATTAACATTTGACTTGTTTATTTCCTTACAATCATTTAACAATTCATTTTAACATTTGACGAAATGTTAAAATTACTCTTTATTTGCTGATTTATAAGTTTTAAGT
>JAKIYQ010000039.1:0-12839 GCA_022708465.1 Bacteroidota bacterium
ACGCATAGCTCTAGAAGAAGCGGTTCTTAATGCATCTGACAATAAGATATCCTTATCCAAAGGATTGTACTTAGGATTTGTAATTTCGCTTGAATATGAGAAACGTATCGGCATCAAAACATTCGCTTTTTCAGGGAATAACTTACCTAAATCAATACCCGCGTTAAAATTATACTGGTAATAATCGTCTTGTCTGCGCTCTGATACCCTTTGTTCAATTCCACCAAAACCAATCGTTTCCAATCTACCAGCAGCACTTAATGTGATAAAGTCGGACAAAGCCACATCAAGACTTGCCAAAGCTGCAACACCACCCTTTTCATCAAAATCAGTAAGTAACAACTCATCAACCCATATTTCGCCCGACTTCACAATTCTTGATCCGTTTCTAATACCAATCATCAAAACTTCAACCTCACCCAAACTTGGATTACCCTTTATGGTTATCTTGTTATTTGGCTTATTCGGGTCAACTTCAGAGTAAGGCGTTAAATTAGTAACATGCGAACCTTGTCGATTTTTTTCCTCATTTCGAGCTAATTTCAAATCAGTAAGCAATGACAATGGGAAATCAATCATATTATCCTCAGGCCATACAATGTTTCTATCTGCAGTTGAATTATTTGAGTACATTCCGGCAGGAGTTACTTCCAAAGGAACTTCATATTCGTAATAGTTATTCTTGTAATCAGAACCCATACGAACAAATAACTTCAAATCATTATCTTGTAAATCAGTATTGTCTTCAGCAATAGCCTCAGCATGAACAAACATCTGAATTCTACCATACTGACGCATATCGTATCCACCTAATTTTTTATATAAAGCCCTAGCGTCTTTGGGTTGTAAGTTAAGAACACGCATTGTCATTGATTGCTCATTTTCCTGACGTACCTGCTGTTGACTTGGATCAACCTCACGACTTACCCCCGGAGGTAAAACATAATTTACAGGAGTTTTAGTAGAATTTTCTTCAATACTTACTGATGACATTTCAATAACACCATTGTTATTGTAATATGTTTCTTCTAAGGGATTGGTATATGATCTCCATTCGCCCTTAACCAACTCCATTGTTGCAAAACGCAGATTTACAGGCTCTTCAAAATCAGTAAGATACATTCGCATATATCTAATTGATTTAAAGCTGCGGATACCGCCTTTTGCAGAATACTTCTCAGAATCACGTAAAGGAATTTTAAACTGATACCATTTTACTGATGCTGTTTCTCCGTTTTTCAAACTTACGGATGAAGTTACAACATCAGATATATAATTATTACCAATGGTCATATCTTCAGGACGAAGCGAAATCTTGTATTCATAATACTTCTCGGTTTCGGTCATCGTATTATCCTGATTTATATCTTCTATATCCGGATTATTTGTTGAAGCTGTTGTATATGATTCGCCTGCTGTTGATGCCGGAGAGTTACCCTCGGTTCCGTTATAATGTTTATAACGATCTAAAATGCTTACTTCTGCCTCATCATAATCACTTCCTCTATAATGATGAAAATTATCTCCTGCGGGGTCATTTAACATTGATAATTTATCTGCTTGCAATCTGGCAATAGCATCAGGCGACAACTTTGCAGTCATATTATCAACAAAATCCTTGTAAGTAGCAAAAGTAAACTCCTCTTCAGTAAGCAATCCGTTTAAACCGGTATCCTGAAGTTTACGTGCTGCCGCATCGCTATCGAACGAATATGTTAGAGATTGTTTACTAGGAACCTTACCCCATACAGTTTCTACAACATCGTCTGTTGAGCCATCGAACGGCATACCGTTCTCGTAGAATTTACGACCATCTTTTAAAACATCCTCAGAAATATCACCGAAATTGAAATACAAATCACCACCCTTAGCAGTTCCATCATTATAAACAAATGGGTCAATCATCCAAAACTCTAAATATTCGATATTGTTTGCTTCAAAATCGGTTGTTTCCAACTTACGCATTATACCACCCCATTTCGATTTTGGATCTATTAAATAACCTTCGCTATTAAAGTTTTGGTCAAATACATTATACGGGCCACGCTCCTCAGGATAGTAAGCTAAATCTAAGGTCTGAATATAAGTAGACTGGCCATAAACCAACTCTCGATTAGGGAATATCTCTTGTTCACTTATCTCACGGACGAAATGATTAGATAACTGTTCCTTATCATTTCTAATATATGATGGAGTAGATGACGTACTTCTATTAAACATATTATCAATGTAATACCATGATAACAATGCACGATTCTTTCCATACTCAATATTATTATCATTAGCAGACTCTTCGAAACGCAATGGAGTACTTGATAATTTCCAATTTGATGCATAACGTACATCAAATCCTATCTTCGTAGATTCAAAATCATCAACATAAACCTTTCCGTTTGCACCTTTTGCCGTACCCGGTACCATTTGTGCAAATTCAGCATTAAAGGCAATAGATGATGGTTGTTTTAAATTTAAGATCGGTATCTTATTTAAGAAATCTGTAACAGATTGAAATTGATTACGATATGATGTATTTAATCCCCAAATAGTATTTGCTACAGGGTCATCACCATAACTAACTTTCTCGGTTAATGGCTTTTCTGAAAGATACATGATAGTACCACCAACATTAAAATGATCGTTAAATGCATAATCCAAATGTGTTCCGATTAATGATTTACGCTTCATATTAAACATTGATTGACTTTCCATCGTAACACTAATAGGAGTTCCGAGATCTATCAAATCTTGATTCATAATTGAAACAACACCCATCATGTAATCGACAGTATAATCAACATTTTCAACAAGTTCTCGACCACCGGCAGTTACCTTTACAGAACCTTTTGGAACATTCATGGCATTAAGACGTATCTCAGAACCGGAGGAAGCTCTGTACTCGCCCACCATATGAAATTTATTCTTTTCTGCTAATTCTTGAGCCACAGTCAAGGTAGAATCGTATAATTCCTGAAATACATATTTTTCGACAAGTATAGGATCGTTGTTTAATGACTTTTTTAAGTATGAGCCGAATGGTTCCAAAACAGGGAATATAACTCTACCATTTTGAGAAATAATCGTATAGCCTTCTACATAATCGAATATACCATCACCATTAGCTGTCTTTTGCAAATGCGAATCCAAGCGGTCTAAATTCATAACCTTGATTAATGGCTTTTTAGCAATAGGTCCTTCTGATATGTAACGCAAATCGATACCGGTCGAATCGTTCCTATACATAATGTTAAAAGTAAACTTATCTCTTTGTACTTGATAAGCTCCTAAAGCATAGACGTTTTTCATCATCAAATCCCAAGTTGGAACAAATGGTGATTTATCAATAGACTTTAATAGTTTTAAAGATAATGGTTTGGTCGGCTCAGATCCCTTAGACAATTCACCGACATTGTATACCTTGCCTTTGTATGTATATTGATATGCAACGGCCAGCATTTCATCATTATTCAATGCCGATTTTAAAGATATATAACCAAGTTCTTTGTTGATGGTATATTCAGAAGATTCCAATTTTCTTGCACCCTCCAATTTAACATAGTCAATGGTGCTTTGCATCGTAAATGAACGTAGGTAAGTGTCGACCTCATAAATATTGGGAAGTCCGCCAATTGATTGCACTACATCCGCAAACAATGTATTTGCAGCGTTATCAGGAACTGTTGGATTGCCTGTTGATATAAATGAAGAATTATATATACGATTAGGTTCTGCAATATCAGCAAAACCAACAACATTTGAAGTATTATCGTAATTAATGGTATTTTTATTTGTTATCCATACTTCAATTTCACCTATAGATATGCCTGACGAAATATTAGGGAGTTCTGACATCCATTCATCATAATGTTCTCTGAAATAGTGAGATAAAAAATAGTGTCTGTTTTCATCATAAGCATCAGCTCGTATTTCATAATCAGTTGTTTGTGCACCGCTGGTATTAAGGGTCTTACCTTCTGATTCTTGTTGTGATATTACAGCATTAATTTTTAATTTACCGAATTGCAAGTCGGCCTTAAAACCGAATAAGCTGGTATTTCCGGTTATCAAAGAACCGGTAAGAGGCATACTAACATTTCCTGCTTCAATTTTCTTTATAATATCATCTTCTTTGCCTTCATATTGCAATTTTAGTAAAGATTGGTCAAAATCGAATGTTGCCTCTGTGTTGTAATTTAAGCCAAACTTCAATTTATCTCCGACAGAACCATCTACACTCAATTGAATTTTTTCATCAAAATCAAATGTTGGAGCGGGATTTTGAGAACGCTCGTTCAATGATGGATCCTTTAACTTTTTAAAATCCAATCCAAAATCAAGCTCGGCTGATCCTTGTAATTTTAATTGTACACCTCCGGGACCAAAAACTTTATCAGCCTGACCTATATCGAATTTCATTTCGGTCAAAGACAATTGATGCTTAGATTTTTTTTCTTCCCTATTCTTAGACAGATAATATGATTCTAAAGATTTTTTTGCAGAATAATCATAATATTCATCGCTATTCAAATAAAATGGAGTTGATACGTTTTCTTCACCTAATTGAGGATTAAAAAAGAATTTACCTGTAGTTGGATCGTAATCTATTTTTGTTTTAATATTTTCCGGAGCCGGCAGATCAATAGGAGCCGATTCTTCTAAATCGGATTGAGTCTCAGGATATATCTTATTTGTCTGATAACGAGGCTTCGATGTATCTTGTGCAAGTTCGGCGTTATTAGGTGTATCTTCATCAGATACAGGTTCAACAGCCCATGCAGGAATGAGCACCATTCCACATAACAAAGCTAAAATAAGAAATATTTTTTCTATCGATTTTTTCAAGGGGCTACATCATTTTTAAGGCTTTCTTTATTATCATCTCTACACTAAGTGAAGAATCGGCTTCTGCAATTTTTGATATTACTTTTCTAACTGCCGGAGCCGCAAAACCTAACATAACAAGTGCAGAAACAGCCTCTTCCTGAACTTCAGATAAAGCAGAAGATATATTTATTGCACCCGGAACTGTTTGTATTGAAAGAACCTTATCTTTTAAATCAATTATAATTCTTTGCGCTGTTTTCAAACCAATGCCTTTAACTCCTTTAAATAATGCCTCATTGCCGCCGGCAATTGCCGCTTGTAACTCCGGCACAGAAACAGAAGACAATATCACACGGGCTGTACCCGCACCAACTCCCGAAACGGAAATAAGCAACAAAAACATTTGTCTTTCTGTTTTTTCTGCAAAGCCATACAATATGAAAGCATCCTCGCGAATAGCCTCATACAAGTACAAGCAGACATTTTTCTTTCCTTGTATCGCAGTATATGTAGATATGGTAATATTAATAGAATATGCTATACCATTATTTTCTAATATTGCCAGTGTGGGAGTTAATTCCACAACATCTCCTTTAATGAACTCAAACATAAATAAATAGCATTGAAAGGTGAAAACCAATAAAAGCCGTCAAAGGTACGAAAAACCTTTATCTTACACAATAACTAACGTGTAAAAAAGGGAAATCGTATATACGTAGTATTTTTTAACTTCAAACTGCAAAACACAACAAATCAGAAGCTTAATTATACATAATTTATTATTTGCATGCAGATTTTATATACTCGTCAGTGTGTACAATTGTAATGCAATCTAAATGTTTTAGAAATTATCTTTCGGGTATATAAAAAAATGAGGCTGCATCCAAGATGCAGCCTCATTAAGACTATAATAATAGTTTAGTGAATTAGAATTTATATCTAATACCAAATGCTATTGCACCGGCATATAAACCTCCTGCATTAAATCCTACAGCAGTAGCGCCTCCAAAGCCTGTAAATACAGGTCCTACAATAGGACGCCAATCAAAAGACAATTGAAGTGGAAACCAGAAGTTGTATTCAACACCTATACGACCTGCTGCACCAACATATCCAGAAGCTGGCCAGAAATAACCTGCTCCTGCACCAACGCCGGCATACCAATTCCATTCTCCTTTTTCTTGCCAAGAACGTATTGGGAAGATCCAATCGTAAGTAGCTGCAACTCCAATTCCAGCGAATGCCGGTAATTCTAGTTCGACTTGAACCATATTGCTGCTGCCAATACTGTGTTGATAAGATGCGTCGAAACCATAACCGAAACGACCACCGACTGCACGAGGTTGAGCAAATGCTGCTGTTGCAACTGCAACTAAAAACATTAAAATAAATAAACTTTTCTTTTTCATGTTGTAATATTTTAGTTTAATAGAAAAATTATATCACTCAGATACGCCGGCAAAGATAAGGTTTATCTTAATATTTTGCGGTTTTTTAACATATATATTTTAAGAAAAATATTCAAAAAAACGCATAACGCACATAATCAGGCGAATATTATGTTAAAATCTACACATTAAACACTACACATTACACACTCTAAACCACCTTATCTAATAACCTGAATACCTTCTAAACTTTCAACATGAATAATTCTCATACCTTCAAATGATGGAAGAGCTACAACTTCACTATTTGCATCAACAGAATACAATATTCTTCCTGACAAATCAAACATTTTAATATTAGCTTTCTCCGGCACATTGTACAAAACAGAGCCAACACGATATGCATCATTATGTTGAGGTTTATTATCATCAACGCCTGTAATTGCTGAACTTACAGATAATTTGTCCATGCAAAAATATACTGCAGTATTTATTCCCCAATCTCCAACATCCCATGATTCCATAGTAAAGTAAATTTCTTTTACCAAACCTAGAGATGACAAATCAAACTTTTGCCAATCTGCACTTTGTTTTAGTTCTCCGTCTTTATATTCGGCTAACGTAAGTTCTGCTGTGGTTTCAGTATCATCTCCTGCTACTCCATGCGCAATTAATTTAAAGAAATCTCCGTTTTTAGACATCGGTTGAGCAAATCCGTCGCCATAAATATTTTCATAATATGGCCAAGGATGGTTTGCAATATAAACACTCTCGGGAGTATATAAGTTCCCATCATTAAATAACACTGACAAACTATTACCACCCATAGAATACGTATTTAGGAATCCTATAATATATGGCCTTTCAGGACTTACAACAACATTATCTTCATTAATGGATTCGATACCGCCGCCGGCCATGCATCCCCATTGATTACTAACCCAACCCTCACTAGAGCCCCCTACTCCATGATTAGAATTATCCGCATTTTTACTTACTGTAAATCCATCCCAAGCTGCACCACCCCATGAAGAGCCTTCGCCATCTATCAAATGTGAAAACATAAATATTTGCGACTCCCAATAAGTGTAATCAAGCTCGTTATATGTTTCCGTCCAGTAATTTTTATCATTAAAAGTAAATGATTCAGGATTTGACGGGTTTGTCAAATCTAAGGTTTTAGTAACAGCAAATACATTAATAGCTGATATACACAGCAAAAATGAAACAAACAATGTAATAATTTTCTTTTTCATAACTTAGTAATTAATAATTAATATTATAGTAATAACGTATTTAATAGTTTCTCGCTGATTTCAATATCTTATAGACTCCGTATTTAGTATTGCTTTCGATTAATAATAAATACCAACCCATTTCAATAAACGACGCATCTATTGTTGTTTCCCCTTCTGCACAATTAATTATCTTCAAAACATGTCCATCAATACGCATAAGAGTCAATTTTGAATCAGCAGATAGTTTTACAGATATATTGTCATAAAATGGATTTTGAACAAAATCAGTCAACTGATTGTTTTCAAAAACATCTAACGAATAATGCAAATCTTCGATACCGCATAATTCTGATGATGTTTCGCCTAACCAACCGGCACTTTGATTTTCAGCTGTATATATTTTAATAAAATTCACTCCCGGCAAATCAACAGCATCACCATTATCATCTACAGCCCAATCTATTTTAATATTAGATAAATCCGATGTGTTTGGTTGATTATCCGCGTAGCCCCATTCAAAAGCAGGTAGTATCCAATATGGGTTTGAGTCAGTACCTGTGTTTTGCGCATTCTTAGGCAACAACGTTCCTTTCAATGTATAGCTTGTTTCGTTTATCCATAAAGGATAATAGCTTTGCTTATGAAATACATTTTTTTGAATATACCCACTATTACCTTGATTGTCAAGCCATTTGATATATTCTTCTATATTGCCTGATGCTGCATCATCCTCAGCTGATGGTTTATAATAGGTGATTTCATAATTGCGAATAGTAGATTTATTTCCATATTCGCTACCTGCTATTTCGTACCAAGTATCATCGGGTAGTCCGTTACCATTTGCATCATACATTACTTCCATAATTGCCGGTTCTGCACTATTTGCGAATGCATTCCCATAAACCTTAAAATCATATTCTCCCTTTACATTCTGTATTGTATGATCAAAGCCAACTACAACATAACCTCCAAATGCACCTAAACAAACCAATTGACCTGTAGAAACACCTGCTATTCGTTCTTCTACTTTCTGCGCCATATCATCCGCACCATCACCATCTTCGTATGCCGGCAGCGTATTGATAAATTGTCCCGGTGCAGGAACATATTCAAAGACCTCAGATATATACGAACTTGATGCTACCAAGATTAATGATATTAGCAAAAAAACAAGTGTAATTTTAAATCTCATATCCTTTTATTTAAATGTAAATTCGATGTGTGCAGGTATATCTCCTGTGGTTTGTTTCCATTTTAAATGTCCTGTCTTATCAAAACAATACAAAGTGCCTGGCGATACATAATCACCTGCATCAGTAACAAATATTTCTTTATTATTCGGATTTACAGCGATGCCGTACGGTAGTTTGATTAAAGACTCTGTACCATCAGCTATAAAACTTTTCGATAATACTTTTTCCGATTTAATGTCAATTAAGGCATATGAAATTTCGTCAAGACCTGTATTCCAATTAAACCCCACACTATATAAATAGGCACTATCACCAACAGTGATACAAGAAAAGCGTTCGCTTATGAATACCAATGACACTTTCAAGAAAGTTATTATTGTTGGTGACAATATCAAACGTAAAATAGACGAACAAGGCATAATTACAATTAGCCTAATTGATTTTTTATTAGACCTTGATAGCATTTAGCGCTCCTTATGTTTCTACCATAAAAGTTTTGATAAATCGAGCGAGTGTATTTCTATCCACACTACAGAATCAATCACCCTATCCACAACATAAAAATAACACATTTGTAGTATTTTTTAACATTAAAATATCTTGTCCTGCAAAACTCTACATTACTTTTGAATTATAAAACTATTTTAGTGCAACCGTGAAATGAAAAAACAAGACGATACACGCTACATTATATTAAACATTGCCGAACAATTATTTAATACATTCGGTTATGATAAAACATCTATGGATGATATCGCAAACTCTGCGCATAAGGCTAAAAGATCTATTTACAATCATTTTCAAAGTAAAGAAGAGCTCTTTAAGTCTGTAGTATCCATGGAATTAGAGCACGCAAAGAAAAAATTAGGGCATATTTTCGATAACAAAAATCTCTTACCATCACAAAGAACAAAAC
This sequence comes from Bacteroidota bacterium, assembly GCA_022708465.1. Taxonomy (GTDB): domain Bacteria; phylum Bacteroidota; class Bacteroidia; order Bacteroidales; family Paludibacteraceae; genus Enterocola. The sequence continues at coordinate 9,557 of JAKIYQ010000039.1, forward strand.
AATACTTAATAGAACGAAACAAAACACTAAGCAAAGCAAGTGTATACAAAATATGGTTACAATACAAACTTAAAAACAATTTGCAATACGCAACCACCGAACCGAATATCAACGATATCTGCCTACAATTTGACAGATGGGAACACGATTATTTTGTATCAATAGTAAATGATATTAGTCAAGTACTGGACGAAAAACAAAATTTCGATAGCGAAGCCTTTGTAAACATGCTCCAAATGATAATAAAAAGTATGGAGACACTTTTTTTTGTAGAAAAGAAATACGACGAATATAATCAAACTTACAATTACATGACAAACCTTATTATTGACAGTATAGTATATAAAATAACCTCAAATAACTCAACAAAATGACACAGTCAAACAATATCACAAAACATATTCTAAAAACTATTGCAACTTTAATTGTATGCAATTTACTATTTGCTTGTCAGAATGGAGCATCACTATTTAGCGGAAACTATTCGTACAAAACCTCAGGCAATACGTCTGTAAAGCTAAACGACACAAATAATCCCATAGCCATTAAAATGGATGAAATTGGTCAAATGGATATTAAAGCTCTTAATAAGAATCACAACGACAGTATTATTATAATCAAAAACAAACTTGGCGGCGATATAAATATATTAACCGCATTTGCAAAGGGCGATAGTTTTTGGATTAGACCATATAATATTGAATATGACCTAACTATCTCATCAACAACATACAAGGCAGAAGTTGTTGTTAATGGTATCGGCGAAATGTACGATGATATAATTGTACTTACAGAAACATACAATGGTGTAATTACAAAGAATGACGAGATAAAAGGCAATATTAGCAGCGATGCAATAACAACAGTAGCCAAATCCAACAAATAAGGCATGAACAGACTAAAATACTTAAGTCTTTTAGGGGTTACGGCACTGCTAAGCTGCTGTACAAATTCTAATAAGGCAACAGAGCAGACACAAACAGAAGCTATAGCTGTAAACGCACTAAGAATACAAAACTCATCAACTAGCAATTTACACAATTATGTTGCTGTTACTGAAGAAGAAGTATCTACAGCATTGAGCTTTAGTACAGGAGGATATATAGAAAAAGTGTACGTAAAAGAAGGTGATTTTGTAAAAAAATCTCAACTTATAGCTACAATAAACAAGTCTGATGCTCAAAACGCATACAACACTGCAAAAGCGTCATTAGACCAAGCAAATGACGCTTATAAACGACTTAAACAAGTATACGACAATGGAAGTCTGGCTGAAATAAAATGGGTAGAAATGCAAACCAACCTTACAAAAGCAGAATCCATGTATGGTATTGCAAAGAAAAGACTGGAAGATTGCGAACTTTATTCGCCACAAGATGCATACATAGGCAAAGTTTACGCTAAAAGCGGAATCAATATGAGTCCCTTACAAACGGTTGTTACTTTGTTGAAAATCGATAATATATACATAAATTTTACAGTACCTGAAAGCGAAATCAGCGGTATAAAAATAGGACAAGATGCACGATTTACAATTAATGCCGTAGACAATAATATAACAAGCGGAGGAATCGTAGAAATAGGAATCTCAGCAAATCCTGTTTCACATAGCTACCCTGTAAGAATTAAGGCTGCCAATTCAAATCACAGAATCTTACCCGGCATGATATGCAATGTTTATATATCCGACAAAAACACGAAATCAGGATTCGTAGTTCCGACCAATGCAATTTTAATTGCAAACGACAATAGTAAATTTGTATGGCTAATTGAAAATGGCAAGGCAGTACGACGCAGTATTAAAATTTCAGGGTATAGTGGAGTCGGAGTACTCGTTTCTGAAGGTTTAAATACAAACGACCTCGTCATTGTTGAAGGATACCAAAAAGTAAGCGAAGGGATGTTAGTAACAGCACAAACAGAACAATAAAGAACTAGCATGAAAAAAGGAATAATAAGTGCCAGCATAACTTATCGCAGAATAATACACGTTGCAGTACTTTTATTGTTTGCATTCGGCATTTATGCTTTGAGCAATATGAATAAGGATGAATTCCCTTCTTTTACATTACGCCAAGGTATTATTGCAGGTATATATCCGGGTGCATCTGTCGAAGAAGTTGAAAATCAGCTAACCAAACCGCTTGAACAATTGCTGTTTTCGATGCCTGAGATTAATCGAGAAAATACTTATTCTATATCAAAAAATGGCATCGCGTATGTTTACGTCGATCTCGATTTATCTGTAAAAGACAAAGATGAAACTTGGTCAAAAATAAGGCATAAATTAAATGAACAGAAAAGTTTGACTTTTCCTGCAGGTGTTTTAGGATTTGTTGTTATTGACGATTTTGGAAACAATTCTTCAATGCTGATAGCTATAGAATCTAACGACAAAACATATAAAGAGCTACACTCATACACTAATGAATTGTCAAAACGACTACGACAAATACCCGAAATGGGTAATATCAAGATTCTTGGCGAACGTACCGAAGAGATCGCAGTCAAAATTGATCAATCAAAATTGGCATCATACGGATTAAATCCACAAACTCTGCTTCTTAACTACGCAAGCAGGAGTTTACTTCTTCCGGGAGGTAACTATCAAGCATTAGATTTCAGCATGCCTGTACATATAAATCAATCTATTGCCAGCGAAAAAGAAATAGAAGATCAAATAATTTATGCCTTTGCTGATGGCTCATCAATAAGACTAAAAGATATTGCGACTGTTGAACGCCGTTACCAAGACCTTAAGAATGATGTAAACTTTAATGGTAAAAATGCCATAGTAGTTTCGGCAGAAATGCGTAAAGGCAACAATATAGTTGCCTTTGGAGATGAAGTAAACAAGATTCTCGACGATTTTAGCAAAATCACACCACAGAGCGTAAAAGTATATCGCATTACAGATCAACCAACAGTTGTCGACAAGTCTGTAAGTTCATTTTTACGCGACCTTATCATATCTATGATAGTAGTAATCGTTGTTATGTTGATGCTATTTCCACTACGTACAGCTCTCGTTGCAAGTTCGGGTTTACCCATTTGTACAGCAGTTTCTATTGGATTAATGTATCTATTTAATATAGAACTTAATACTGTAACACTCGCTGCACTTATAGTAGTACTTGGTATGGTTGTTGACGATTCAATAATTAACATAGACGGATATATAGACAAACTACAAAAAGGGTATAAACCATTTGAAGCCGCAGTAACTAGCGCAAAAGAATTATTTATGCCTATGCTGATTTCTACAGCAGCTATTAGTGCTATG
>JAKIYQ010000040.1:0-12763 GCA_022708465.1 Bacteroidota bacterium
GATATTTGCGTCTCACCATTGATGATATGTATTATATTTAAGAGTGTTTTTTTTGTTCAATAATAATAAATTTGAGTATGAGTAATAATAATGAAGATAATTTGAAGTTTCGCATAGCGCGTAAAAATATTTGGCTAATGGGTATTGGGGTATTGATTATTGTTGTTGGATTAGCATTAATGTTGATTGGTAAAAATTCAGGACCAAATACTTTCGAGCCTGATATATTCAGTTTCCGCCGGATATTTGTAGCCCCTATGGTTGTTTTTTTTGGCTATTTGTCAATTATTGTGGCAATTTGCTACCGTCCTAAACAAAATAAAGAATAATCTATGGAATGGTATGAAGCCCTAGTATTAGGTTTTGTGCAAGGCTTAACAGAGTTCTTGCCGGTTAGTAGCAGCGGACATCTTGAAATAGGTCAAGTCTTATTTGGAACAGCCGGAGAAGAAAATCTGACCTTTGCAATTGTAGTTCATGCAGCTACAGTACTAAGTACAATTGTAATACTATGGAATGAAATTAAATTGTTGTTTAAAGGGACATTTACAACAAAAGCATGGAATCCTGAGAAAACATATATAGCTAAATTAATTGTTTCTATGATTCCTGTATTTATTGTAGGCGTATTTTTTAAGGATGCAGTAGAAAGCTTTTTTGGAAATGGTTTGTTATTAGTAGGGATTTGTTTATTAGTAACAGCATTACTATTAGCATTTGCTTATTTTGCAAAACCTCGTCAGAGAAATGAAATTTCATATATTGATGCTTTTATTATCGGTTTAAGCCAAGCAGTAGCAGTTCTACCGGGTCTTTCACGCTCCGGAACAACTATTGCAACAGGTTTACTATTAGGTAATAAAAAAGAGAACATGGCGCAATTTTCATTTTTGATGGTTTTAGTTCCGATTTTAGGTGAAGCATTTCTAGAATTTATCGATTTGGCAAAAGAAGGTGCACCAATGGGCATTTCTTATATGTCTTTAATAATCGGATTTATAGCCGCATTTGTATCCGGTTGTATTGCTTGCCGCTTCATGATTAATATTGTCAAAAAAGGAAAATTGATATATTTTGCCGTTTATTGTGTGATTGTAGGTGGAATAGCAATTGCATATTCTTTGTGATATGGATTTTAAAGAAGGCGAAATACTCTGCTTTGATAAACCCTTACATTGGACATCTTTTTTGCTTGTAAACAGAGTGAGATGGGCGATTACTAATTATTTGGGAGTAAAGAAATTAAAAGTAGGTCATGCCGGGACCTTAGACCCTTTGGCTACCGGAGTTATGATATTGTGTACAGGTAAAGCTACAAAAAGGATTGACGAATTTCAATATCAAACAAAGGAGTATGAAGCAGTTTTGAAATTAGGTGCTACGACGCCTTCATTCGATTTGGAAAAAGAAATTGATGCGACATATCCAACAGAGCACATTACAGAAGAACTATTACGGAATGTGTTGTCTGATTTTGTAGGAGAAATAAGACAAGTGCCGCCGGCATACTCGGCCGTTAAGATTAATGGCAAACGCGCTTACGAATATGCTCGTAAAGGTGATGATGTAGAAATAAATGCAAAACCACTTTTGATTGATTCAATTGAGTTATTGGAATTTTCAATGCCCATTGTAAAAATCAGAGTTGTGTGTAGTAAAGGAACATATATTCGTGCATTAGCTCGTGATATTGGTGTAGCATTGCAAAGTGGAGCGCATCTTATAGGTTTGCGCAGAACTAGAGTCGGAGATATAACATTAGACAAATGCATGTCTTTTGAAGATTTTAAATCAATGATAGATACATTGCCTGCTACTGTGAATTAGTTACAATGATTTTTTATTAATATTCATTTTTATATTATGAAGTTATCTCAGTTTAAGTTCAAATTACCTGAAGAGTTGTTGGCTCAAAAGCCATCTGCCAATAGAGACGAATCTCGTCTTTTGGTATTAAAACGTCAAACAGGAGAGATTGAACACAAGGTATTTAAAGACATTCTTGGATATTTTGACGAGAATGACGTTTTTGTCTTTAATGATACCAAAGTTTTTCCGGCTCGTCTATATGGAAATAAAGAAAAAACAGGAGCAAGAATAGAAGTGTTTTTATTACGTGAATTAAATCCTGATTTACGTTTGTGGGATGTACTTGTAGATCCTGCTCGTAAAATAAGAATAGGTAATAAATTGTATTTCGGAGAAGATGATTCATTAGTAGCTGAGGTTATTGATAATACAACATCTCGTGGTCGTACATTGCGTTTCTTATTTGACGGAGACCATGATACATTCAAACAAACCCTATACAGTATGGGAGAGACTCCTCTTCCACGTTTTATTAAACGCCCTGTTGAACCCGAAGATACAGAACGTTATCAGTCTATATTTGCGAAAAATGAAGGTGCAGTTGTAGCACCGGCTTCAAGTTTACATTTTAGTAGAGAGTTGATGAAACGTTTGGAAATTAAAGGCGTAAACTTTTCTTTCGTAACAATGCATGCCGGTTTAGGTAATTTTAGAGAAATAGATGTAGAAGATTTGACTAAACATAAAATGGATTCTGAGCAGATGATTGTTACGGATCAAGCTGCATCAGTAGTCAATGTTGCAAAAGACGAAAAACGTCAAGTTTGTGCAGTTGGTACTACTGTTATGCGTGCCCTCGAAACAGCAGTATGTACTGAGGGAAAAATCAAACCATTTGATGGTTGGACAAACAAGTTTATATTTCCTCCATACGACTTTACAGTTGCAACATCAATGGTAAGTAATTTATATTCTCCATATTCACAGTTACTTATGCTTGTTGCAGCTTTCGGTGGTTATGATCAAGTAATGCATGCATACGATGTTGCAGTAAAGGAAAAATACCAGTTTGGTGCTTATGGGGATGCAATGCTGATTATATAATTATTTTTCATTGTATTTTAAGAAGTAGTAAGTAATAACATAACAAGACGCGAAAGTTTGGTCGAATATAAAAAATAGAGTATATTTGCACCCTAATTTTTGTAAAAATCATTTAATATCAATCGAATATGCAGAACAAGGGATTTGTAAAATTGTTTGCCATCGCATTGGCGTTGGTCTGCCTTTTTTACTTGTCGTTTAATGCAGTAACAGCGCATTACAACAGCAAGGCAGCAGAATATGCCAATGGTAACAAAATGAATGAGTATCATTATTTGGACTCAATGGCAACAGAAAAGGTTTGGTTAGGATATACCTTGAAAGAGTGTCGTGAAAACGAACTTAACATGGGTCTTGACTTAAAAGGCGGTATGAATGTTATTCTTGAAGTATCCGTTCCGGATATTGTAAGAACATTATCAGGCAATACCAAAGATGAAACCTTTAACAAGGCAATAAATTTAGCTATTGAACGTCAGGCAGTTAGTCAAAAAGACTTTTTGGTTTTATTCCAAGAGGCCTACGAAGAAATCGATCCTAATGCTCGTCTTTCTGCAGTATTTACTACATTCGATTTAAAAGATCGTATATTTTTAAAAAGTACAAATAAAGAAGTTATTGATGTCTTGAAACAAGAAGTTCAGGCAACTGTAGATAACTCGTTTAATGTGTTGCGTACTCGTATAGACCGTTTCGGTGTAGTTCAACCAAATATCCAACGTCTTGAAACCAATGGACGTATCTTAATTGAATTACCGGGTATTAAAGAACCTGAACGTGTTCGTAAATTGCTACAAGGTTCTGCAAGTTTGGAGTTCTGGGAAACATATAACTTAACAGAAATATATTCTTCATTAGAACTTGCAAATGCTGCTGTTCGTGAATACTTAAAAGGAGCTGATACTACTTCAGTTGAAAAGAATACAGAAAAAGCAAAAGCGGAAGTGGCAAAATCAGAAAAAGTTGTTAGTGAGTCTGATTCTATAAAAGTTCAATTGGAAAAAATTGGTGCTGCTGCTCAAGATTCATCAAAAATGATAGAACAATTTGCAAAAGAGAATCCTTTGTTCAGTATTATGATGATAAATCAAAGTGGTGGTCAATTAATTCCTACTCCGGCTATAGCTATGGTTAGTATTCGTGATACGGCAAAAGTTAATGAATACTTAAACTTACGTCAAGTAAAAGAAATACTACCACGCGATTTAGCATTCCGTTGGACAGTTAAGCCAATTGATGAAAAAGGATTAATATATCAATTAGTTGCTATTAAAATAACAAACCGTGATGGTAAAGCACCTCTTGGCGGTAACGTAATTACGGATGCTCGTAATGATTTGAGTCAGTTCTCTGCAAACTCAACGGTAAGTATGACCATGAATCCTGAAGGAGCAAAAACATGGGCTCGTTTAACTAAAGAAAACATCGGCCGTAGCATAGCTATCGTGTTAGATAATATGGTCTATTCATTCCCGACCGTTAACACCGAAATATCAGGAGGCCGTTCTGAAATTTCAGGTAATTTTACTACTGAAGAAGCAAAAGACTTAGCAAATGTATTGAAGTCAGGTAAAATGCCTGCTCCTTCGCGTATTGTACAAGAAGATGTTGTTGGACCATCTTTGGGCCATGAAGCAATTACTCAAGGTTTATGGTCTTTCTTGATAGCATTTATTGTTGTTATGCTATACATGATTTTAATGTATGGTTTGGTTCCAGGTTTAATAGTAGATGTAGCTTTGTTGGCAAATGTATTCTTCTTGGTAGGTATATTGGCCTCATTTAAAGCAGTATTAACATTACCCGGCATCGCAGGTATCGTTTTAACAATGGGTATGGCAGTCGATGCTAACGTTCTTATTTACGAACGTATAAAAGAAGAGTTGGCAGCAGGTAAAACGCACAAATCTGCAGTTTCAGATGGTTATAAAAATGCATTGTCTGCAATTATTGACTCAAACTTAACAACATTATTGACCGGTGTCATTTTGTTCTATTTTGGTACAGGCCCAATCAAAGGTTTTGCAACGACATTGATTATCGGTATTATAACATCATTCTTTACTGCTGTATTTATTACACGTGTCATTTATGATAAGATGGTTGATAATGGCTCTGTATCTAAGTTAACTTTTGTTACATCATTCTCTAAGAACTTGTTGCAAGGTGTTAATGTAAACTGGATTAAAATCCGTAAGTTCGGTTACATACTTTCATGTGCATTTGTATTAATTGCAATAGTATCTCTTTCGGTTCGCGGATTGAATCAAGGCGTTGACTTTACCGGTGGTCGTAACTATGTAGTTCGTTTCGCTGAAAAAGTTGATACAGAAGAAATTAAGCAAATGTTGGCACCCGGATTTACTGATGCTTCAGTATCAGTAATAACCATAGGTGATGAAAATCAAGTCCGTATTTCTACCAACTATAAGATTGCAGATAACTCTAAGACCATTGATGATGAGGTCGAAGATATTATCTATAAATCTTTACAACCAAAATTAGCTAAAGATGGTGTTTCAAAGGAAATGTTTATTAAGGGTTATATTATTGATAACGGAAAAGCTAATTTGTCTACAGATGCTAATGTTTCGTCTTTAGGTGTACAAAGTTCACAAAAAGTGGGACCTGCTATTGCTAATGACATCAAAAATGCAGCATTTATGGCTGTAGTGTTCTCATTGATTGTAATTTTCTTGTATATATTGGTTCGTTTTAGAAACGTTTCATATAGTGTTGGTGCTTTAAGCTCATTGGTACATGATACTATATTTATTCTGGGTATTTATTCATTAGCTTATACCATTATGCCATTCTCAATGGAAATTGATCAGGCATTTATTGCTGCGATTCTAACGGTGATTGGTTATTCAATTAATGATACTGTGGTGGTATTTGATCGTGTACGTGAGTTGAAAACTAATTTCCCTAAACGTAATCAAAAGGATGTTATTAATGAAGCAGTAAATGCAACTTTAGTTCGTACATTTAGTACTTCATTCTCTACGTTTATAGTTTTGTTAGTAATATTTATGTTGGGTGGTGAAACAATCCGCGGATTTGTATTTGCATTAATGGTTGGTGTATTAGTAGGAACATACTCAACATTATTTATCGCAGTCCCTGTTTCTTATGATATATCAAAGAAAAAATCAAAAGCAATTCAAGAAGCGCCTGCAACAATAAAACTTGCAAAATAGTATATTATAGAACATATTTTAGGGAGCCTGACTTTAGTTGGGCTCCTTTTTTTTTGTTTTTACTAAAAAAAATACTATCTTGCAACGTTATTTACAAACAAACCCTAATATATGAAAATAAAAAAACTACTAATTTGCATCCCATTTTTGGGATTATTCTTTTCTCTAAATGCCCAAGTAACAACTTCTCCAACAGCTTTTATTAAACAAGATAGAACAGAAGAGTTTGATGTAATTTTTGATGCGTCTTTGGGAAATGGAGTAATGCTCGGCGAAACAGAATGTTATGCACATACAGGTGTAATAACTACAGCAAGTACAGGAGACAATGATTGGAAGCATGCACCTGTATGGTTGAATAATTCTGATAAATATAAAATGACAAAAATTGACGAATCTAGGTGGAGTTTGCACATAGAAGGCGGAATGCGTCAGTATTATAATTTAACCGAAGATGAGGTTGTAACTAAGTTAGCATTCGTATTTAGAAATGCAGACGGAACTAAAGAGGGTAAGACTGCGTCTGGCAATGACATCTTGTATACGTTATATAATGGTGATGAGTTTGCAGTAAAAATAACTTCTTTAAATGATGGGAGCGTATACGAGCAAGGTGAGACTATTAGTATAAATGCTGAGGCGTCTGAATCTTCAAATATGAAGTTGACAGTCAACGGTATTATTAAGTCTGAAATTTCAAATAATTTGTTGACCTACGAATACACAATAACCGAATCCGGATATGTTCCTATTAAGGTTACTGCCGAAATTGGTGAAGAGGAAGTTTCAGATAGTCTTGCTATATACGTTAAATCCCCGGTTGTAGACGAACCTGTTCCAGCAGGTATGAAAGAAGGAATAAATAAAACAATCAACGGCGATGTTGCTACTATAACATTAGTATTGCGTGCTCCTTTTAACAATAATGTATATGTTATCGGCGATTTTAATGATTGGTCGATGAACGAAGCTTATCAAATGAAGCGCGATAGTGTTTGGACAAAATCAGTATTGGAACCATCACAAGATTCATTGGCAACCGTATTATTCTGGCGTTCTTTTGATTTACCTGAAAAATCAGAATATTATACTTTTCAATATTTAGTTGATGGATCATTACAGATTAGCGATCCATACGCAGAAATCATTCTGGATCCATGGAATGACCCATATATCAAGAAAAAAATGGATTCGGAATTACCTGCATATCCAACAGGGAAAGGTGATGGTTTAGTTTCAGTGCTATGGGGCGAAGATCCTACTCCGTACGAATGGCAGAACGATTTTCAAATAGCAGACAAAGATAACCTTGTCATATACGAATTGCATATTAGAGATTTTGTATCATCAAGTGACCTTGCCGGTGTTATGTCTAAACTTGATTATTTGGAACATTTAGGTATAAATGCAATAGAGTTGATGCCGATAAACGAGTTTGATGGAAATGACAGTTGGGGTTACAATCCTAATCATTTCTTTGCAACAGACAAAGCATACGGAACTCGAAATGAATATAAAGAATTTATCGATGAGTGCCACAGACGTGGTATTGCAGTTATATTGGATATGGTATTTAACCATGCAACCGGAATTAATCCAATGGCTAAGTTGTATTATGAAGGAAATGCAACTTCCGATATAAATCCGTGGTTTAATAAAATCGCAAAACACCCTTATAATGTCTTTCATGATATAAACCACGAGTATACAGGTACACGACAATTCTTCAAAAGAGTTTTGTCTTATTGGTTAGAAGAGTATAGAGTTGATGGCTTTAGAATGGACTTGACTAAAGGTTTGACACAAAAAGACAGTAAAGACGATGTTGGAAAATGGGGTAAATATGACGCTAGTCGTATAGAAATCATAAAAGATTATTATGACACGGTATTTGCAACAAATCCAAATGCAATATTTATTTTAGAGCATTTGAGCGAGTACGACGAAGAAAAAGTTTTATCAGATTATGGTATGTTCCCTTGGCGCAATATGAACAATAGTTATTGTCAAGCAGCTATGGGTTACGCTAGTAACAGCAATTTTGTTGATACTAATGGCAAAGGTGGTATGTTCACAACCGGTTGGGTTGGATATGCAGAAAGTCACGATGAAGAACGTAATATGTACAAAGCATTAGCTTATGGAGACGGAAACTTAAAAGAGAATGAAGATGCTCGCTTAGCTCGTGTTCCTTTAATGATTGCATTCGCTCAACTTATTCCGGGCCCTAAGATGATGTGGGAGTTTGAAGAAATGGGTTATGATTATTCTATTAATACATGTTCTGACGGTCAAATAAAAGAAGAATGTCGTACATACAGAAAGCCTGTTCCATGGACTTTAAACTGGGATGAGGATGCTTTACGTATGAATGCATATAATCAGTCTTCAAAAGTTATTAATTTAAGAACAGATAATCCGGAATTCTTTGAAGAAGGTAACGTGGTATTAACAAATTGTGCTACATCATCTTTTGTAAAAGTGCGCCGAATCGATATTAATTATGTAGATGAGATTGATGTTAATAATTCGGTTGATATAATTGTGTTGGGTAATTTTGATGCTAAAGCCTCAGTTACAACATCAGTAAATTATACAAAAACCGGAACTTGGTATGATTATATGACTGACGAGGCATTTAATGTAACTCGTCTAAGCAAAACTATTACTTTAGCTCCCGGTGAATTTAAAATTCTAACTTCACGTCATATTGCGCACGAGGTTGGAGTTAATGATGTGGAATCAGACGGCACCGGTCATATAGTATTCCCAACAATTACAGACGGAGTAGTTTATGTTCAGGCTCCATCTTCGATATCAAGTATAAAAGTATTTAATTTGCAAGGTAGTATTCTAAGCGAAGTTAAAGATGCTTCAGAAATATCTTTAAGTAATTGCCCTTCCGGTAATTATATATTGCAAGTTATCTCAGAGAATGGAACATCTATTCACCGAATCATTAAAAAATAAATGTTATGAATTTGAAAACTAAAAATATAAATCTCAAAAAATTATTTGGATTTAATGCAGTAGCAGCACTTTTAACAGTGTTTTGTTTTGCTCTTTGCTCATGCTCAGGCCCGGAACCTGATCCAACTCAAGATCAAATAGAAAAGAGATGGCCGAATGTAATTGATACAGAAGTCGTTGGAAAAATGATAAAAGTACAGCGCGACACACTAGGTAATTATATTATGGGTACAGATGAAGGAAGTTATGAATCATCACCCGCTCATAAAGTAACATTCTCAAAATCATTTTATATTGCCGAATTTGAATTAACTCAAGCAGAATGGACCGCAATAATGTCTACAAATCCCTCAGAAATGATAGGCGATAGTCTTCCTGTTGAGAGGGTTAGTTTCAGTATGATTTCTCAATTTATCAGTGCATTAAATGAGCAAACCGGTAGAACATTCCGTTTACCCACCGAAGCAGAGTGGGAGTATGCAGCGAGAGGTGGATTCTATTCTACTGGGAAAAAATACTCCGGCAGTGATAATTTAGATGAAGTCGGCTGGTATATTGGCAATAATCCGGAAGAATTGTCTCACAAAGTTGGTACTAAAGCTCCCAATGAGATAGGTTTATATGATATGAGTGGTAATGTCGCAGAATTATGTTCTGACAAATATGCTCCATATACGGCTGATCCGCAGACTGATCCTGCACAAAAAACAGGTGTAAAATATAATGTACGTGGAGGGTGGTTTGATCAAGACGCAGAATATTGTGATCCTAAAGAAAGAGCAACAGCGTCAACAAATGATGCATTTTACAATATGGGATTCCGTTTGCTCATGGAAGTTCCTCTTGATTCGGATTTATTACCATAGTATAATTATAATACCCCGAAAGTTAAACTAAAAAACTTTCGGGGTATTTTTTATATTGCTTATTTTATTCCGTACAATTAATGCAGATAGGAATACTGCTACGATTCTTTAATACATTAAGTCTAAATGTATTTGCTTTGTTACTAAGCCAAATATTAGAGAAAGAATCTTGAAATATATTCCCAAAACTATGTGATGCATCTTTGTCGAAGCAGCAAGGAAGTATTTCGCCGCCTGAAGATATTACTACTGACGACCATAATCTTTGACAGCGGTTATGCATAGCGTTTTTGGGTATGTATTTGCCATCTTCTGTTTCTTTGTATCTTCTATCGCTGCTTTTTGTGGGCATCAGTTCGTAATCGTAAAATTGAGCCTTCTTAAAGTTTATTTTTGATACGCCAAGTTTTTTACATAGTCGTTTTATGTCATTTTTTTCGTGCTCGTTGCTTTTTAGTAATAAGCATTGCACTTCAACAGGTAATTTTACTTTTACAGAATTTTTTATTCCTTCAATCACTGTATTAAAATCTCCTCCTTTGCGATATGTTTCGTATGTGTCTTTTGTGGCACCGTCTAAGCATATTATCAGTTTGTCCAGCTTTGCTTTTTTTAGTTCCTCGCAAATTTGTTTTGATAAGAAATGACCATTAGTTGATACGCAGGTAAATACTCTTTCTTTGTGTGTGTATTCTATCATTTTTGCCAGGTCATCATTAAGAAATGGTTCTCCTTGAAAATACAAATTTAGGTATGTAAGTTCAGGTAGTAAAGGCTTGATTATTTTTTTAAAGTTTTCGATTGACAGGCATAATGGAACTTTTTTTATTGAGCCATTCCCTGTAGGGCATTGTGGGCAATTGAGATTGCAATAATTGGCAGGCTCTATTGACGCAGCGTAAGGTTTTGTTTTAAGTATTACTTTTTTAGAGCATATTGATTCGGCATAATTAATAGCCGTTAATGCGATATTTGCAAGTCGCTTACTGTCTAAATATGATATTAAAGCTAGTTTCATTTGCAATTACAAAAATGAGCATTTACATTAGACTATGCAAGCCAAAAAGGGTTAAAATATTCTTGAATTTTTATCGCAAACTAATATGTGCACTTTCCAATTAATTAATCAACACTCAACTATTCCGTCGTTTATGCGAATTATTCGGTCGGCTTTTTGTGCGATGACAGGGTCGTGCGTTACCATTACAATGGTACTACCGTATTGTTTGTTTATTTGCCTTAGTAATAGAAGGATATCTTTTGATGTGGAGCTATCTAATGCACCAGTAGGTTCATCAGCCAAAATTACTTTGGGTCTAGTAATAATGGCGCGAGCTATAGCGACTCGTTGCTTTTGTCCACCTGAAAGTTCACTTGGATAATGCAATTTCCATTTTTCAAGATTCATGGATTTTAGTAATTCAATAGCTAAATTATCCCTTTCTTTTTTATTTATTTTTTGATAAAAAAGGGGAAGGCTGATATTGTCCAAAGCTGTTTTGTACGGAATGAGATTGAATGATTGAAAAATAAATCCTATTTTGTGTAAACGAATGTCGGCAGCTGCGTCTTCATCAATTTGAAACATTTCTTCGTTGTCTAATAAATAACTTCCCTTGTCAAATTGATCCAATAAACCAATAATATTGAGCAAAGTTGATTTACCGGAACCGGATGCTCCCATAATGGATACAAATTCGCCTTGTTTAATGTCAATATCTATACCGCACAAAACGTGTAGGTTTTCGTTTGCGGTATAGGTTTTGTGTAATTGATGAATTTGTATCATTTATAATATTAGTTTACTGTAAAAAATAAGTTTGTAGTTCTTGAGCGGTTTCTACATCGTTGCCCAATAGGTCTTTGACTACTAAAGCTTTTTCGAGTAAAATTACGCGTGAACAGATGTCGGTAATATGTTCCAAATTGTGGCTTGATATTAAAAGCGTGCAACCATATTCTTTTTGATAATAGGCGAGCAGTCGTTTCATTTCGTTTTGTGATGACGGATCCAAGAAATTAAACGGTTCGTCCAACAATAAAATCTCTGGATGTGTAAACATAGCTCCAATGATACCTATTTTTTGTTTATTTCCTGCCGAAAAGTTACGAATATATTTTTTTTGTCCGAAAATTTCGCCACTGGCGAACTTTTCAAATTGGCTCAAACGCTCTTTAATTTCTTCTTTGCTAAAATTATGCAGTCTGCCGATAAAATTGAAGTACTCGTTAGGATACAAGAAATCAATTAAAAAACCGCTGTCGATAAATGCACCTGTGTAAATCTTCCAATCTTCCGATTGTGCTACGTTTATACCTTTACTTAGTACATAACCCTTATCTGCTTGATACAAGTCTAAAATAAGACGTAACAGTGTGGTTTTACCTGCACCGTTGTTACCCACTAAACCTACTAATTCATTCTTTTCGATATGTAAATCTGAAATATTTACTGCAATTTGTTGGTTAAATGCTTTACTAAGATCTTTAATTGTAATCATATTATTATTGTTTATATTTATATTTTACGACAAACTGTTATATAATTCTTTTTGACTAAGTTTTCGGAACAAATAAAGGCATCCTAACAACAATAGTATAGATGCCGTAAAGGGTACAAATGGGTAGGATAGTATAAAAACATATATTGCATCTGCCAAACGGAAATGTATTATACTGCCATAACCGATTGCAAATGGAATGCAAACTAATAATTGGAGTGTAATCCAATTAAGTAAACTCTTTACGAAACGCACAAGCAAACTATTGAATATGGCTAATACCCAGACCAAAAACAGTAAGGATAAACACAAA
>JAKIYQ010000099.1:0-2747 GCA_022708465.1 Bacteroidota bacterium
CATGATTCCCATGCACAATTATATCAAAAAGTGGAGCTTAAATCCAGATTTTATGCGGGTTCTGTTGTTGTTCAGCAGCCCCTAATTTACCACCAAATGAGAGAGTTTATTCAAAATAAAATAAGAACAGGAACTGTTTTAGCTCCTGTTCTTATTTTAAGCTCATTTACTTGTAGTAATAATAGCTTTGTTTAATAACTATAAGTAACCTGCTTGCTTTTAATAATTAAAAAGGAATTCCAAGCAATATCATTTTTAAAAATCCAAAGTCAATAGAATTATATTTACCATCATCGTTTATATCGGCCGCATCAGTCCAGTTATAGTCAGGTGAAGACAAAGGAGGAGATTTGATCATGCCGAGTATTAGTTGTTTTAATAGACCAAAGTCAATTGAGTTTACTTTGCCGTCTCCATTCAAATCACCTTTAACTGCATTGCCTGATGAAGGTGTAGGTGTAGGAGGCGTTTTTGTAGATGTAGGAGTTGAAATGGGTTTTCCGGCCATTAATCCGGCAACTGCACCTACAAAAGCAGCATTATAGTCTATTGCAACTTCTGTGTATTGATACTGATTTACATCATCCAAGTAAGCATCGCCTGTATCAGGACCTCCAACCAAGGCACCTGTTAGCGTATATTTTGCAGGTTTGGTGTTTTCACCGCCTGCGTATGTATAGCCGTTTGCAGCTCTGTGGTGTGGATGTACCGGATATTTACTTCCGTAACCAATTAAATAAGACATATTCGCTGGGTTTTTTCCAAGGGCATAATCTATCTGTGATTGGGCAAAGGTTTTGTATTTTTCATCACCGGTTTGTTTATAGTACTGTAATGCCAGAAGACATTCGGCAGAAGCATATCTTAATACTCCCCAGTTACTCAAATACTTTAAACCGCCTGGTGTTGTTGTAAGAGTATTCATCCAGTAGTTCAGGTTATACTCCATGGCATCTTTGTATTTCTGTTCTCCTGTAAGTTCAGCCATTTTGCAGAATACAGCCATATACATATCATCCCAGCACATTGTCCATTTGTTTATAAATGGTGATTCGCCAAGGAATGTATTGTTAGACAAATAGTTATCGATTTCTGACATATAGGAACTATTACCTTCAACAACATAGAGCCAAGCGGCAGCCCATGATAAATCATCCCAATAACCGTTGGATTGATAGAAGGCGCCTTCCTTATACTTGCCAAGATTGCTTTTTGCCATTGAGTATAGCTCTTTTGCTGCTTTGAGGCATTTGCTTGCATAGGATGAATCAATGTCCTTATAGTTAAGATACATTAATGTAAGTGCAGATGAAGTGAGAGCACAAACTTCGGAAGCAGCACTTGAGGCATTTGCTACATAGGGAACAGCTCTTTCTCCGGTTTGAGTTTCCGGAGCTCCCCAGTACGTATGGTCAATTTGTCCGTCTCCAACCTGATAATAGTAGGTATTGGCATCAGGGTGGCATTTTAAAAGATAGTCTGTAAAGTATTTCAGAGTGGAGAGCATCTTGTTTTTGTTTCCGGTGGAATCAAAAACATCCTTATATTCATACAATGACCAACCCAAAATCGAAGCAGCATAAGCCTGTGGCAAGTTGAATTTTACATGGTCACCGGCATCATGGTAACCGCCGTTAAGATCTACGCCTACCACCGAACCATCTTTTGTATGACATGCTCCTCTCCAATCAAATACGTTATCGACTGTTACATCAGGACCACATTTGTTGCCGTCATAAAAATAGATTGTGTACTTTAATGCTGTACTGTAATCACTTCCGGCAGCTACAACGTTGGCAGCGGTAAATACTGAACTCAGTAATAGTGACATTGTAAGCACTATTGTTATTATTTTTTTCATACAATTCCTCCTCCTTAATAATAAAAAAATTGAGAAAATAAAAACCATATAACTATTGTTACGGATAGATTGATTAGCTGCTGCATGAAAATACTTAGCTATATGCTTAAGCATAAAATCAATTAATAGCGCAATGGTTTGAATGATGTATCTAATCACCTCCATATTGAATTTTGATATAAAAGTTAGTTAAAACCACCTCCATATGGTAAAGAAAAATTAATATTAGCTATAATCAACTGAGATTATATTCCTGAAGCGTTTGTATGCAAGACGAATTCTTGGAAGTTTAGTATAGAGAAATTAGTACTAGTTCTTAAAATTATTATATCATATAATACAATTATATTTAAATAGAATGAAGATTTTTATCAAGGCTTTAGTTTTTTGGAGCAGAACCTTAATTGTTAGTCGTACTTGTCTTAGTTGTATTAAAATAGTGAAAGTGTTAAAAAACAGAAAAACTATATATTCTTAAAAAAGTTCTTAGAAGTACCTTTTCAGAATCTATAGTCTTGGTTGAAATTATATGGAGTGGCTATACTTTAGGAATGTTTCTTCCGTAAAATATTTCTGCCATTTCCTTTTTCAGTTTCTGTTTGATTTTTTTCTTTTCACCCTGCTGTAATTCTTTTTTTGTAACTCCAAATAAATAGTTGTCCAAATCAAAATCCTTAATTAGCATTTTTGTATGGAAAATATTCTCCTGATATACATTTACGTCCACATTATGATATAGATCTTTTGTTTCGCTGGCTATATAGTTTTGTATAGAATTTATCTTATGATCAGGTCTTATGCACTTGATGTAATTTGATACCAAAAATTTTCTAAGAAAATGTCGAAAAACACTTGACATTTTCAAAATCGCCCAAAAATCAAAAAG
>JAKIYQ010000041.1:0-12672 GCA_022708465.1 Bacteroidota bacterium
TATTCATTAGTTTCTTCTTCTATTATTGATGCTAATATATGTATTTGAGGTATTGTTAAACCTGTTTTTGATGCTAATGCCCTACGCTCGGGATTCCAAAATTTATCATATTCTTTAGTAATTTCTGCAACGATTTCGGCAGGTGATGCACACCATGACATTTCTTTAGAGAATCTTATAAATAGAGCCAATGAATTATCTTTATTTAAATTATAGCGCAAAAGTAAACTGTCTGACAACAGGTAATTTGCCAAAGATGCAGAATCGACCTCCATTTGTCTACTCAAATTGCGTGCAACCCACTCGGTATAGCGAGTCATTTTAAGTTCCATAGTAACATGATGTGACATCCCATAAGCAATTCTGTTGATAAATGCTCTATTAGAGATATTAGGTTCGAGCACATACTTACCACATATAACTTGTTTGTTTTTGCCTATTAATTTTAATGCAAAATCGAAGGATTTTTCTGATTTTATTAAGTTGTTAGATTTCAATGAATCCTTCACAGACTGCCATGTTGAATTTTTGGGCACATAAAAATCAATATATTTTTTTTGACTTGTTTGAATATTAGGATATTGCAAAAAATAATATGCGCCTGCACTAATTTCAAGTATTGACACACAAACCAGCAATACAATTATCAGATAAATATTTTTTTTGTTCATTATATTTTAAAATATCAAATCATTTGACTACATTTGCACCCGCAACGGCGATAGAACCTGCATGGAAGTGTGGGTGAGTGGCTGAAACCACCAGTTTGCTAAACTGACGTACGGGTAACTGTACCGGGGGTTCGAATCCCCCCGCTTCCGCATCAAATCCCTTTAGATTATTCTGAAGGGATTTTTGTTTTATTAAACTGTATACGAGCCATTATTTCTATAGTACGTAATCTATCTTTATATAAATTATTCTTGTTTAATTTATCAATATTGAGTGATGCATCTGAATTGCCTTCCCAACGACGGCAAAGATACAATGAATTATATATTCTTCCTATTTTATACTCTCGACTGATTCTCAAGCCCATAGCATAATCTTCACCATAACTGGTATTTGGTAATTGTATGGAACGCAACAAGGGTGTATAAAATGCACGAGGTGCACCTAATCCATTGATACGCAAAGCATTATTATGTCCATTCTCATTAGTCCATTCTTTGTGATCAATCAAACCGGGAGGCAAGATCTTCATATCAAAACCAGTAATAGTATATGAGCCGATCAACATTGCACAATTTTGAGCATAAAATCCATCAATAATTGTTTGCAAAGTATGTTGGTCTTGATATACATCATCGCTATCGAGTTGAATGGCAAACTTACCGCATTTTGCATTATTAATTCCACAATTCCAGCATCCACCAATACCTAAATCCAAACGCTCGGGTACTATATGCACTACTCTATTATCAGATTTTGCAAATCTCTCTATTATTTCGGAAGTTCCATCCGTGGAATGATTGTCAATAATCAATAAATTAAACGGGAAATTTGTGGCTTGACTCAGGACTGATTCAATTGCATCTGCTATTGTTTTAGCTCTGTTTTTAACAGGTATAATAACTGATGCCTGATTTTCGAATTGTGCATCATCAAAAGAAATCTTCTTAAAATCGGCTGTCAGATATGCTCCTATTGATTTAAGATAGTTAGTACATGCTGATTCCATCTCAATTTGCACAGCTCTATTTTTGGGATCTACATAATTAAATTGCTTTTCTTCACTACTAATTTTATCTTCTTCAAATTCGGTGTACAAGAATTCGTTTAAATGAATAATCGGGAATTTTTTAGCTGTTTGCAGACGTAAATCGTATAGTGCTGCATATAGATAATCTGTAGCAATGCTTGTTTTTAAGGCATCTGCCGAGAATAAAATTACAGGACCGAAATCAAAATCATCTCGTACACTGCCTAATTGATAGTCGATTGTTGGTACGGCTTCTTTTTGGTCTCCTTTTACATGATAATAATCGGAATACAACATACCTGCTCCTGTTGATGATGCTACATCAATCATTCTTTTTATAGCATTCTGACCTAAATCAAGAGCAGTTTTTTTTGTATATACTATGGCATATCCATCAGGAGTATGTGTACGTATATAATCAATTGCATCATGATTTGTTGGAGGTGATGGTAAAACATAAGTTTTATCAACTCCTTCTATATTAAGATTATCTAATAAAGAGAAAAAACGTGCTTTCATATATTATTAATAATTCAAAAATAAACGCATAACTTCTGTACGTTGTGAATCGGATGTTAAAGCTTCAATGGGGAATCCGGCAGCAACCACTTTATAGTTACGATTAAATCCTAAGGCTGCTGAAACTTTATTTTCTTCGTAACGAAGCAAGACATCAGCTATTTTATCCATTTGTTGGAGCGCATCAACGTTTTGTAAGAAATATTGACTGGCATTAGCTTGCATTTGAAGTGTATAAATACTTTCATTGTTTGGGGTGATTATTACTCCATTTGTACTTGCCCATGGTGCACGCAATTTATAACGCAATGCTTTTTCTGTGAACAAGCATGATTCTGTGCCTATATATGCACCTGTTATTATGACTTTTTTATTTGCTTTTTTAATATATCGAGTGATGGCCGATTGTAACTTATGGGGGTATAACTCGTAGCCATCAACGGTTCTCTGTTTTCCCATAATAATATCGAGCACATCATAACTTGACAAATTAATATCTCCACTCATAACAGCATCTTTTCCGGATGATACAAATGAATAGCCATTATCATAAATAGCTTTACCGTGAACATAAGCATAATCAAAGGTATTACCGGCTATGATTTGTGTCTCATAATTTGATCTGCTTGCACCAAAACCGGGATAATCATTACTTTGATATTCTATTGATTTATCAAACTCAATCTGATTTCCCGTATATGCTATGTCATACATATATGGAACTCCGAAATCACGATCATAGAGGAATCCGCCTTGCGAACCGCAATCAAAAGATTCCGGACCACCTATACGATCGAAACCATTAATAATCATTACAGTACCTTTAGATTCTGATTTATTGCACACTGACAGTATTTCAGAAGGGAAACTTTCTCCACCTTCGTTTGATGCCGTTACCTTGAAACTATAAATAGTATCGGGCTTGACAGCTAAAGAAATTGAATTTGATTTGACTATCTGTCCATTATCAAAACTACCGTCATTTTTACGAGTATATAATATATATCGAACAGGATATGCAGTTTCTTCCAAACTATCTGACACAGGTTTCCAACTTAAACTAACTGAGTCATTTGCTAATTCAGCTCCAAAAGATCTTACCGGCAATGGTTGAACAACATAACTTTGACCATTATGTTCTGCTAAAAATTTAAGGACTCCTTTATATACTGATCTGGCTAATAAAAATTTAAATTGAGGCTGTAAGCCATACAACATATCTTGATAATTGAGATGCGAAAACAACTCGATTATTACAGATGGTACTGCCGGTACGAGTGTTTCAACATATTTTTGATGCCAAATACCACGAGACGACCAATTTTTACATTTTAATTTTGATACATCGTCAATAATTTGAGTACGTATTCTATCTGCCAAATCATGACCTGCCATTTTTGAATATCCTGAAGGATACACACTATCTGATGTACATACCAATAATGTTCCTACAACGCTATCGGCTCCCATTGTAAATGCATCAGTATGAACAGCTAAAACTGCATCAATAGGAATTTTTAAGCCGGGATATGAGGGATACACATGCGAACCTCCGGCTAAGAAGTTAACCCATTTTGAACGCGAATATATATCATCATAATAATCGCTCTTATAGCCCGGTTTTTGATCATATAAAATACTATCCGGCAAGCCTGCTTGTTGCAAATTATATCTTGCTGCCTCGGCAAATCTTGGATATCCATTTCCGAAATGACTGATACCGCCTCCTATTTTTACTGAATCGACACACAGCGCATCTTTTTTGTCAGCCATAACGAAACTTACACGTAAATCATTATTGAAATATAGGCCATCAATATCTATCCATGTTCCGGCACCCATGTTTGCATTAATCTTATAATTATTTACAATACCGGCATGCTCAATTTTACAAAGTATTTGTCCTGATGCCTTAGTCTCCTTCCCATACCATATTTTAATTCTGTATGTTCCGGCTCTGTTTACTGTTCCGGTAAATTCTGAGCTATCGGAAGATATTGTTGTTTTGCACAAGTACAATTCTTCCATTTGTATGTCACGTTCACGAGGCATAAAAACTTGTGCACCTGAATTTTCTAACATTGGTACTAAAAACGGAATTACAATTGAAGCAGTCAACAAGTCTTCTACTGTACCAAACAAGCGAGGTCTTTGCCACTCCCAGCGATTTTGGGTACGATTAAAGTACAAACCATGACTACCCCACAATGCAATATTTCTGTCGGTTAAGCCTTGTGTTGGAAATAATAATTGAGATTCTTTTTTTACCACAGATCCCCCACTCTTATAGTTGGGCATACGCGATTTATCAATCGGAAGATTCTTTCTCAAAAAATTTGGGACAAACTCTTCAATATATTTGTTTCGAGAAATAATTGACAATTCGTATGATGCATATTCAGAAGGTAATTGAACTCGCAAAGAATCATATACATCCGGGAGCATCTCTTCTCTAAAAATAAGATTAGAAAATTCGTCTTCTAAATATACTGTTAATTTGTCTTTTGAAACAACTGTTTTTGTAACTGAATATTCTTTTTTGTTGGTAACAATGTTAGGTAAATAGCGAAATTTAGTAATAAGCGGTAATGAGGGCTTTGCTGCTAAAAGAATTTCAGCAGCCATAAAAAACAATACCAGTATTGATAAACGTGCGGGTTTCATATATCTCGTAAAAGTACAGCATTTTTTATTCATTTCATAGTGATAAATTCAAAAAAACACCTTAAATTGCATTCTTATTACAAACAATAATGGTGATACAAATATGAAATTAATTGCAGATAGTGGTTCAACCAAGACTTCGTGGGTACTAACAAAAAAGTCTAATATTATTCAACAAATTACAACTGACGGGATCAATCCGTATTATCAAGACGAAAATAAAATATGTGAAACTATCAAAGAGCAATTATTTACTAAAATTGAAAGCATCAATATTGATGAAATATATTTTTATGGCGCAGGATGCGCATCGCCTGAAAAGAATAAAATGATTGCTGATGCCCTTGGACAATTTTTCCCGACATCTATCATTGCTGTTAATTCCGATTTACTTGGTGCAGCTAGAAGTTTATGCGGTAGCAACGCAGGTATTGCTGCTATATTAGGAACAGGATCAAACTCATGTTTCTTTTCGCAAGATGAGATTGTTAAGAATGTTTCGCCTTTAGGTTTTATTTTAGGTGATGAAGGTAGCGGTGCTGTATTGGGTAAAAAACTAATTGGAGATTTTTTAAAAAATCAAATGCCAAAAGACCTAAGCGATTTATTTGCAAGCACTTATAATATTAATGCAATAACTACATTAGACAGAGTCTATAAAAAGCCGTTCCCAAACAGATATTTAGCATCTTTTGTTCCATTTATGTCTGAAAACAAAAGTAATAAATACGTTTACAATTTGATTTATGACAGTTTTACTGAATTTATTGTGAGAAATATCAAGCAATACGATTACCAAAAATATCCTATACATTTTACCGGTTCTATTGCTTATAACTTCAAAGAGATATTATCAGAAGTAGTTAGTAAACAGAATATGAAACTTGGAAATATAACTCAAAACCCTATTGAAGGTTTAGTAAGGTTTCATAAATAAACAAACTGTTTTACATTTTAATGACCTTGTCGCATTTATCTGCGATTTTTAAACGGTGGGTAACAAATATGACTGTTTTGTCTTTGGCAAAGACTCTCAGGTTTTGAATTATTTTGGATTCTGTAAGTTCATCAACCGCAGAAGTAACCTCATCTAAAAGCAAAATATTCCCACCGCGTAATAATGAACGGGCAAGACCTATACGTTGTGCTTGACCTTCGGATAAACCCTGACCGAATTCTTGCAAACTTGTATCTATACCTTGTGGCAAATCAAACACAAAATCGGCTGCCGCAACTCTTAGCACATCTTCCATTTCTTTGTCGGTAGCATTTTCTTTTGCCATGCGAAGATTATCTCGAATAGTACCTGAGAATAGTGTATTGCCCTGAGGTACATAAATAAAATTACAACGTGTTAAGGCAGAAACAGCTTCTGAACGGCTTCCTTTCTTAAGTAATATTTGACCTTTTTGAGGCTCTAACAAAGCTAGCATCAAACGCATCACAGTAGTCTTTCCACAACCGGTTTCGCCTATTATTGCGGTAAATTCTCCTGCTTCAAAATGTAAATTAAGCGATTTTAAAACGGGTTCTTTATCGTAGGCAAAAGTCACATCTGTAAAATCAATAGATATGCCTTCTCCTAAATTTACAGGATCGCCTTTTTCTTCTGTTGACATATCTTCCAATTCGAGTAAACGCTCAACGGCCGTAT
Organism: Bacteroidota bacterium; assembly: GCA_022708465.1. Lineage (GTDB taxonomy): Bacteria > Bacteroidota > Bacteroidia > Bacteroidales > Paludibacteraceae > Enterocola. The sequence goes on from JAKIYQ010000041.1 coordinate 6,540, forward strand.
AAACATTAATAAAGCCCGGTATAATACCAATTAAGCCGGCAACAGGACCTTGAATCTTATTTACTAATTGTAAAAATGCAGTTAAAGTACCAAAACTAATGGCACTTAATTTTAATTGATATACACCCCATAAAAATGCGACCATATAACCGCCACTAAATCCGAAGGTAAAAACACTACGAAGATTTAATCCAAATTTTGTTCTCTTTAATGTGATAAATTTAAAAAAGTCTTGAATCTCGCCTAATTGATTTAAATTAGGTTCTTGATACTCTAATGTTTTAACCACAACTTGATGTTGTACAGACTCTTGCAACATTGAATTCATATCACTTCCTATCTTTTTAAGTTGCAAAGAATACTTACGCATCTTAAAAACATATAATTTGCTAAACAAAAAGAATATTGGCGATACGCATAAAATAATCAATGCCAACATCTTATCTAAGTAAAACAGAAAAATAAAAGAAGCTATTAATTGTACAAATGTTATTACAAAAGAGGGAAAAGAAGATACTAAGAAACCAACTACTTCTGATGCATCTTGTTTGATTCGAGTAAGTATATCGCCTGTATGAAATTTTTCTTGTTCGTACCATTTGCTGCGCAAAACAGTTGCAAACATTTTATACCGTACGCCATTTGAAACTTCAACACTAAATTTTGCACCATAATAACCAACAAGATATTGAGCTGATATTTGAAATAAACTCAATGCAATAAGAACAAATGCAATAAGCCAGAAATTGCCAATTTGAGCATTCGTAGCTATATCAATTATTGATTTGGTAAGCCAAATGTACAATAATCCAAGACCGACATTTATAATACCCCATATTGTAAAGAATAAAATTTTCTTTTTGTATGGTGCAGATAAGTCATATAACCAACGAGCAACTTTTTTAAGTTGTTTCATTGTCATTTTACTTATGACCTCTTCTTTGGTATATTCTTTGCGATCTATTTTAGCCATGTACTGGTTCTACAAATCTAACACACCGGCATCGTTCAATGTTTGAATAAAAGACTTGGCATCTTGCGACGCCAAGTCTTTTGAAACTTCATATTCTGATAAAAGCAAATCTGTTACTGTTTGTTCGGTAAAGTTTTTTCCTTCCAAACTACGCCACAGATATGCTGCTGATTCGTTTAAACTTATCATTTTTGAGAAATCGATATTATCAATTCCTTCGGCTAAAATAACACACTCATCGTCAATCTGATGAAGTTTAAATCCATCTTTTAATTTCATAGATATACTTATTTTGTACCTATCTGAACAACTTCCTTACGATTATTAAATTTCAAGATTTTAGCTGCAAGTTTTTGAATGGTTTTTGAATCGGTTTTATCCAAGGTTTCTAAGTACTTATCATTCATATTAATACCGGTAATATATTGTTCAAGCATAATCTGTCTCCAATATCCGTTATCAATTTTATTATCAGTATATTTCTTAGTCATAAACTCTTTCACCTTTTGTAAATCTTGCTCACGAGGACCATTTTTAGCAATGTTTTCGAACTCATTTTTTATAATCGGCAATAGCTTATCTACTTTTGATGAATCGGTTGAGAATTGTATATTAGCAGTAAAACGATTCCAAGGAACTGCATCCAAACTAACACTTGGATATACTCCATAAGTACCGCCCTCATCTTCGCGAACTTTCTCGGTATATACTATATACAAAATCTGAGACAAGGCATCTGTGGCAACAATATTAGCTAAAGTGTATGGTATTTCACCGGTATATTCTAATATTGCAATGGTATTTGGATTCATCATTTGCTTTTTATAATGAACCGTCTTATTCCCTTTTACAGCTACAGTACCTGCATCTTTAAATTGTTCTCTTGCAGAATTTGCAGGTAAAACAGCTATGTACTTTGTCAAAAATGATTTAATACTATCCGGTGATGCATTTCCGACTATAATAAAATGAAAATCGGCTGCATTAGAAAAACGTTGTTTTAAAATTTGCAATGCACGCTCGTAATTAATATTTTTTACATCAGAAGCTTTAGTACGAGTTGTTAATGGATGGTTATTATAAAAGACAGAGCTCAATGAATCTTGCAATTCAATAATAGGATATGCATCCATATTCTTTAAATAATCTTCTTTACGTGCAATGTATGATTCGAAAGCGTCTTTGTCGCTTCGTATATTTGTAAAATTCAAATATACCAATTGAAATAATGTTTCTATATCTTTAATAGATGATGAACCTGTAATAGTTTCGCTATAATCAATTATATCAATTTTTACAGAAACATTCTTACCGGCTAATACTTTCTTTAGATCTATAGCATTATAAGAGCCTAAGCCTCCTATTGAAGCTAATTCATTTATTAGTTTTAATGTAATAGCATCTGCTTTGTTTTCGTATGCAAATCCGCCTTTACTATATGCCGTAAATAACAACTCATCTTGTTTATGAGTAGTAGGTTTGAATTCAACTGTAACTCCATTAGACAAGACATAATCATATACAGAATCTTTGCTCATGCTTTCAGAAACTATTTTACCGGCCTGTGGCAATTCTTTAATAAGGGGCTCGTTTAACACAGCTTCTTGATATGGCGTTATTTCGGCTTTTGATATACTATCCAACAAATGTTTTACGTATGCTTCGTCAGGATAGTTTGCAGATACTTTCTCGGGTGATGCTATCCATACTACAAGGCCTTCATCTTCTTGCTTTTTGGCCATTTGATTTATTGCGTCTAATGGCAGCATCTGAGCAAACTGAGAATAAATCTGATACTTCATATCAATAGAAAGTATCGGCTCTTTGTCTATAAAATTACTTACAAGTTTTTGCACATAATATTGATTCTTTTGCTTGTCTCGATCATTAAATTCTTTTTCGAGTTTCTTTAGTATATCAGCTTTTGCACGCTCAAATTCTGATGCAGTAATGCCATATCTACGCAAACGCTCATTTTCTATAACTAGGGTTTTTAAGGCTTTAGCTACATTATCTACTGATGTAGTTGCTTCCAATGTCCAAGCATCTTTAGTTTTTGAAACTAAAAATTCACTATCATAAGAACCTGCTCTAGTAAATGGGGGATTTGCAGATTGTTTTATTTCGTCTAATCTTGCATCCATTATTTCGGTTATCAACTCATTTACAAACTCATTGATTACATAAGCAGCGGTACTCTTCAAATTTTCAGGTAATACGTCATGCTTATACGAAATCATTACAGATGTTATTGGAGCTTCTTTATCTTTTGAGAATACAATTATGGGTTCTGCATTTTTAGAAACAGGATAATAAATTCTTTCGGGTGCATTTTCAGGTACATCAGCTGATGCAAAAATTTCTTTTATTTTAGCTTCAATTTGATCTACTTCTATATCTCCTACTACAATTATACCCTGTAAATCAGGACGATACCATGTGTTGTAATACGCACGCAATGTTTCCGGTTTAAAATTGCGAATAACATCAATATTACCAATCGGCATACAGTCAGCATATTTGTCGTTTGCGTATATTACAGGCAAAATTTGCTCGTACATACGCATCATATAATTATCTCTACTGCGCCATTCTTCTTCAATAACTCCTCTTTCTTTTTCAATCTCGCTTGTTTCCAATGAGATTCCGTCTGACCAATCTCTTAAAATTGTAAGTGCGCTATCAATAATTCCTGTTCTAATAACAGGAACATCACGCATGAGGTACACAGTTTCATCAATACTTGTGTAGGCATTTAAATTTCCTCCAAATTGTACTCCAATGGTCTCCAAGTAATTAATCATTGCTTTACCGGGGAAATGTTTGGTTCCGTTAAATGCCATGTGCTCCAAAAAATGAGCCAACCCGCGTTGGTCTTTTTGTTCCAAAATAGAACCTACATTTTGAGCTATATAAAAATCAGCTCTTTGTGGAATATAGTCATTTTTACGTATATAGTACGTTAAGCCGTTATCAAGTTTTCCAGTTCGAACACTTGGGTCTACCGGCAATTGTGGAACCTCTTGAGCAAATACTGCAAATGCAGTTGTAAAAAGTAGAGCAAATAAAATTACTAGTTTTTTCATTATATATTATTTTTAATTAGATTGTTTTGAATTAGATTGTTTTTTTATTGACCAAGCAAAATAAACACAGATTGCTAACAATAACACTGAAAGCATTACATTACTGGCTGAAAATTCTGTAACAGATACAAATATCGATCCGGCAAAACCTATTATGCTTATAATCAGCAAAATAATCATCATTGTTTTATTCATAGGTATTAAATTTGTTTATAATATTTCGAATTAGTACAATAGCAGTTTTATGCAAAACAAGCCGCAAAGGTACAATATTAATTAAACATATAAAACTATTATCACTCTGCAATTACGTGCATCTCACAATTTTTACAGTCGAATTGGAGTCTTAGATAATAATTCTTATATATTAAATGCAAGGGTTCTTGCAAAGGTGTTTTAAGCATTGGTACATCAGGATTTGGATGATTAAGACAAGCTCCAAGGGTATATTTAATACAATGTTTACAAAACATTAAAGTAAGGTTTTGTTGTGCATTTTGTTCGAATGCTCTTTGCAATGAAAACACACCATGTCGTTTATAAAAAGCTTCTGCCAAATGATTATATACATTTCCGGTATAATCTAATTCTGTTTTAGGAAATTGTACATCATTCTTTTTTATAAATGCTTGTGTTTTAGGATGTGTTTCAATGCGTAATTTATTTAGCTCAATTACCATACGTCTACGAGCATCAGACAGAATCGAAGATGGAAAAAACCAATTACTATTTATCTCAATATCAGATGATTCATAAATTGTATCACCTAATTTAGATAATTGAAAACGAATATTTTCATCTTGAGGTTTTTGTGCTATGATTTTTTCTTGAGAAATAATAATTGTGGCATTACTTACTCCATCTGATGCAGATAAAATATTATCTCGTAATGCTATTTTTATAGGTATTTTTCGAATAGCAGATGGTTTTGACAGTATTCTTTCATATTCTATATCTGCATTTCTGTAGACCTGTGTACCTTTCTTCAAAACTAATGATTCTGCAGGAAACAACATCTTACCTTCAACACGATTCACTCTAAAACCTTGAAACTGATTTTTGTCGTCTAAATAACATAAGCCATCTCCATTATGTAATACAGATTTTGTATCAAGTGACATACTTTTAGAATCAGAATATATAACTGTTCCTATAAATTCGCCGGTCGATTTAGGCGTATAAAGAGATGCTATTCCGTTGTGCCTGCCATGATAGAAATAATCCGTTGCATCCCTATGAAAGGTTTTACAAACATTTGGTACAAAAGTATAGTTACTATAACCATCAGAAGTTCTGTGCCATGAAGAATGTTTCTTTAGTATTTCATCAAGTTTTTGACGATAATGAGCTGTTATATTCTTAACGTAATCTGCATCTTTTAATCGTCCTTCGATTTTAAATGATGAGATTCCGGCCTCTATCATTTCTTCGAGTGATGCTGACAAATCTAAATCTTTCAACGACAGCCAATGATATTTTCCAAAGCTATGTCCTTCGCTATCTTGCAAATCGAATGGCAAACGACATATTTGAGCACAATTACCACGATTGGCACTTCGTCCACATAAAGCTTGGCTTGCATAACACTGCCCACTATAGCTTACACATAATGCTCCATGCACAAATGCTTCAAGAGCAACATTTGTATTAGAACTGATATTCTTTATTTGTTCGAGTGAACTTTCGCGAGCTAAAACAACTTGACTACAACCTATACTTTCAAAGAATTTTACTTTTTCGAGGGTTCTATTATCAGTTTGCGTACTTGCATGAATGGCAATTGGAGGTAAATCCATTTCAAAGATGGCCATATCTTGTACAATCAAAGCATCAACCCCTATTTCGTATAATCTTTTTATTAATTGTTCAGCTTCGGCTAATTCTTCATCCTTTAAGATTGTATTAAAAGTGATGTAAACTTTAGCATGAAACAAATGAGCGTAATCAATTAATGTTTGAAGTTCTTCAATTGTATTTGATGCAGCAGACCTTGCTCCAAACTTAGGAGCACCTATATATACGGCATCGGCACCGTGCCTAATAGCCTCGATGCCGATTTCTGCCGTTTTTGCCG
>JAKIYQ010000004.1:0-49078 GCA_022708465.1 Bacteroidota bacterium
AGAGGATGCTTGGTTGGTTATAGAACACGGAAAGAAAACCAACTTTAGTTCGCACGAGCATTTTATCGAAGAACGCAACTATGGAAACGTTCATTTTTCTTTCTTCAAATAGAAATCAGTATATATAGGTAAGTGATCTGATATTCCTCCATTATAAACCGGACCGACGTAAGTGCTATTGGGTTTTACTCCCATATTTTTTGCATCCTCTTTTACTAAAAATTCATTTACATATATATGAGCATCCAATAAGCTTGTATGCATATTTAATCCTTGCAATAAGCTTCCTGATACAATTATTTGATCTAATACTCCCCAAACACCATTAAATTTGTGCGTGCCTTGTTCTGTATTCTCATATTGAGCATAAAGATTATACAAGCAATCTGATTTTATCGAATCATTTTTGTTTACATGCAAAGCTTTTAATACTTCAGCTATACTTTTATTAGAAGGTTGATCATTAAAATCTCCCATTATCAAAATGTTTGCATTTACCTTATTAGATCGAATGCTATCTATAGCTCCTTTCATCACTGCCGCAGATTGCATGCGTTTCCATTCTGACTGTTCTTCACCTCCTCTGCGCGAGGGTGCATGACACACAAATATATGTAAAGTATCGATTTTTTCTACAATTCCTTTTACATATAATATATCTCTGGTTTTAAATGAATGGCTACCTTTCAAACCAACATTCAATGCTTTGCTGTTAATAGCTTCAAATCTGCTTGGATCAAACAACATAGCAACATCTACCCCACGCTGATCAGGCGATTCGTAATGTATATATTTATATTTTTTTGATTTTAAGGGAGATCTATATATGAGGGCATCTAATACAGAATCGTTTTCAACCTCACACAGACCTATTATGGCAGCACCATCCCATTCACCTAAAGAAGTTAGTACTTTTGCTATAGATATTGTTTTTTTACGATACTTTGCCCAAGTCCAATGATAATCACCTTCAGGCAAAAAAGCATTATCGTCCTTTAGCGAATCGTTTCTAACATCGAAGTAATTTTCAACATTATAAAAAGCGACTCTAAAAGATTGAGAATAAAGATGATTTACACACGAAGCGCAAAATATTAAACAAAACCACAATGCGCCTTTACTCAAAAAATTCATAAGCACCTATGTCGTAAGATCCATCGCTTAGACGGCTTCTACCATCTAAGTCAATAGGAAATTTAATTGCCGTTTCTTGATTTCCTTTGCCTATAGCAGCCGATCCGGATTTTATATGAAAGTCATAATTATAAGGATCGGTTTGTTTCTCTTCACTAGAGCGTTCGGTATATACGAATTTAGGATCCGTATTAAATAAACAATTATTATAATGCTCGTCTATATTTGATGTTAAAAGACGGAGCAGACAATTTTTATATAAATAATTGAATGGTGCTTCACCATGGCTATCCCTGTCATAAGTAAGTTCATTATTATAACCTCCATATATTATCGTGTTGTTAAACAATGCATTAAAAGCACATGGAGTAATTCCAACAGAATTTTTAAATACTGCTATGGCTTGTGTACGCGTTCCCCACGAAAATAAATAATAGTTAGCTATAGTACAATGATTAAATTGATAATCGCCCCCATTTAATTCAAGAATAAATGCGCCGGCATTATATAATAACGAATTATTAACTTCTAACTTAGCATTGTTCATGGTTAGCAAATTACCTGATGAATTTCTTATTTTGCTGTTTTCAATAAGCAAAACTTGATTATCGCAAGTTGTTGAGTCTACAATAATACCAAAAGTTGTATTACGTACATCCGTGTTCATCAATACATTGTCTATACTTCCATTTTTAAAACGTATTCCGCCCCATTGTTCTGATGCTTTATCATAAGATAGCGGTGGTATGGTATTCATGTAATCGCTTCTATCACCTCTAAATATAACCGGATTTTCAAATGTTCCTTGCGCAATAAGTTTACCCTCAACTAAAAGCACAGCCTCTTTTCTAAAAAACAAATTTGAACCTTCTAAAATCGTCAAGGTAACTCCTTGCGGAACAAACAATGTATCAGATATAAGAAACGGCATGTATGATGTTAATGTTGTATCTTGTGCTACAATATGTCTATCCCAACGTATAGCTCGTCTACCATACGCTGTCAACAAGATTTTTTGCTCGTTACCATTAGTGTAACACATTATTGAATCCTTTACTAAAAATGGTATATTAGTGTCTTTTGGATTGATGTAAACTTGTACAAAAACAATCATGCTATCATGAGCATTTATAATAACATCACTTAAGTTGTTAGATTTTACGCCGTCTACATTTAACTTAAATAAGCCCTCTGAAAGTTTTATAGAACTTATTTGTAATTTATTAGCAGACCTATTATATATTTTTAATTGCTTGGTTGTGGATCCTAAATCGGTAAAAATCGTATCGTAAGACAATGTATCGACAGAAAACTCCAATTTTAAACTTGGATCGCTATTTATTCTATCTTCTTCGCACGAAACACCGCATATTAGCATTGGTAGGCAAAAGCAAAATACTACAAATGAATGTAGTACCCTCTTTATCCAATGTTCAGACTTCTTTTCCATGGCACAAAGATACATTTTTTTTGCAGAAAAATCTTTTACAAACAATCTCTTTAAGCTTGATCAATCAATTAATACACTACTGATAATGTGAAATAATGAATTATCTCCGGAATTATATTATTGCACATCATATTATCTTTTTGTAAATTTGTAGAATTAAACTCATAATTTCAACTCAAAATGGCAAGTAGACGCAATTTAAAGAAAGATATACAGTATATCTACTCAGAATTATTATCAGAATGTTTCACATTATCAATGTTATTCCCTGATATTAAAAAAGAAGAGAACGAAGCTATCTTTAATAAGATATTGGTAAATAACAATGATTTTATTAAGCGAGTAAGCAAAACTGATGGCAAATGCAACTCAAAAATAGTAAAAGCATATTATCGCAAATTAGTAACAGAGTTATTAACAGACGCTAGCAACATTAGCAAAGAATTGCAGCAATTACATAAAAACTCCTGATACAGTGAAAAAAATCTGCTCATTTATATTAAAGATTCTCGGTTGGAAAACCATCAATAGTGTTCCTGATATAGATAAAATGGTTCTTTGCGTAGCTCCACACACAACAAATTGGGATTTTATAATAGGCAAACTATTTTACTCTTCAATGGGTTTAAAAGCGTCTTTTCTTATAAAAGATGATTGGTTACGTCCTCCTTTTGGAACATGGATGAAAAAACGTGGAGCTATCGGAGTAAATAGGAAAGGTAAGCATTCAATGACAGAGCAACTAACAGAGCTCTTTAAAACGCAATCCCGTTTACATCTGGCAATAACACCGGAAGGTACAAGAAAAGCTAATCCAAATTGGAAGTTGGGCTTTTACTATATAGCTAAAAAAGCTAATGTTCCAATATTATTAATTGCTCTGGATTATAAATACAAAGAAGCAAAAATTCTTGGATTATTTACACCTACCGAAAACGAAAAAGAGGATATTAAGGCGATTAAGAGATACTACAAAGATATACATGCAAAATATCCAAAGGCCTTTGATTTAGGCAATATTGATTAACATGGAAAAGCAAGAAGAATTACGGGTTCGTGTTGTACAAAGCGACATTATATGGGAAGACAAAGAAGCTAACTTAAATCACTATAATGATTTACTAAGCAAAGCTGATGATGGTAAAACCGATATAATACTGCTACCTGAAATGTTTAGCACAGGATTCAGTATGAATGCAAAAAAACTTGCAGAAAATACTGATGGTCCCACAATGAAACTTGCACAATCATGGGCAAAGCAATTTAATGCAGCTATAATTGGTAGTTTTATTGCACAAGAAGATGGTTTGTTTTACAACAGAGGATTTGCCGCAATGCCGAACGGCAAAACATATTTTTACGACAAAAGACACTTATTTATAGGTGGTGAAAAACAAATATTTACACCGGGAGATACTCATCTTACTATAGCATATAAAGGTTGGAATATTGCCTTGTGTATTTGTTATGACTTACGTTTCCCTGTATGGTTACGAAATAAAGATTGTGCATACGATTTGATGTTATGTATGGCAGAATGGCCATCGAACAGACAATATATTTTCGAGCATTTACTAATTGCTCGTGCAATAGAAAATCAATCATATGTATGCGCATGCAACCGTGTAGGTGTCGATGGGAACCTACTGTCCTATATTGGAGGATCTGTATTAATTGACTATAAAGGAAAAGTGAAGGAACGCTGCACCGACAATGTCGAAGAAACACGAACCTTCACTTTATTAAAATATCCACTCGAAAGCCACCGCGAAAAAGTTCCGGTATGGAAAGATGGTGACTCCTTTTATTGGGCTTAACTACATATTCATACCACCACAACAATGTATAACTTGTCCACTTACGTATGAAGACAAGTCGGATGCTAAGAATGTTGCTACATTTGCAACATCTTCGGGTGTACCACCCCTACGCAATGGGATTTGTTTTGCCCATTCTTCACGCACCTCATCAGACAAAGCTGCTGTCATATCTGTAATAATAAAGCCCGGAGCAATGGCATTTGCACGTACACCACGTGAACCTAATTCTTTAGCTATTGACTTTGTAAGACCAATCATACCTGCCTTTGATGCAGAATAATTGCATTGTCCTGCATTACCACTAACACCAACTACCGACGACATACTGATAATAGAACCTGATTTTTGTTTCATCATAATAGGAGATACAGCATGTATAAAGTTAAATGCTGATTTTAAGTTTACGGTCAAAACCATATCCCACTGTTGTTCTGTCATTCTAAGCATTAATCCATCTCTGGTAATGCCGGCATTATTTACAAGGATATCAATATGTCCAAAATCTGCTAATATTGATTCAACTACTTTGTGAGTGTCTTCAAAATTTGCAGCATTAGATGCATAAGCTTTAGCTTTGACGCCGAGAGCAAGAAGTTCCTTTTCTGTGTTTTCTGCATTTACATCTATTGCTAAGTCTGTAAAAGCAATATTTGCCCCTTCTGAAGCATACTTAATAGCGATTGCTTTTCCAATACCACGAGCAGCTCCTGTAATTAAAGCCACCTTTCCTTCTAATAGTTTCATATTTTTTCTTTTTGAAATTAACGGCACAAAATTACGCTTTTTTTCTTGAAACAGCATATCTTTGTATGTTAATACCAAAATATGACGAGCATAAACATTCAAAATATGAGCTTTTACGCTCACCACGGCTGCTTTGAAGCAGAACAAATCGTTGGAACACATTTTTCTGTTTCACTGAAATTGTACTACAACGCACAAAAAGCTATAGAGTCGGACAATATACAAGATGCGGTTAGTTATCTTGATGTTTATCAGGTAGTTAAACAAGAAATGGAGAAACCATCACATTTAATTGAAAACGTAGCATGGCGAATCAAGCAGGCTGTTATGCAGAAATTCCCGGCTATTGAATCGGTAATTGTAAAGCTAAGTAAACTAAATCCACCACTAGGCGGTCAGGTCGAGCTTGTTGAAGTTGAATTATAAAAAAATCACCACCAAACATTGGTTTTATATACTGCTTCGTTATTACATTCATCAAATACATGCAGTTCAATTTTGTGGGTTTTGCCCTTTTCAACTCTAGTCTCATCAAATATATAACTCATTGTATTAGTTTTTTCATCCATAGAGAAAAGAGCCCATTTACCATCAACGTATCCACGCCATGTTCCAATACCTGAAGCACTATCTTTCACTCTCAACGAAATTATTTGCCCTTTTGACAATAAACTAATAGTTGGAGCAATCGTATCACACATTATTTTATACTGACCAAAAAAACGAGTTTCGCATTTGATAAAACCATCTTTATAAGTATTACCCATAAACTCCCACACATCTTTTTTATTCTTGTAAGCTATATAATATTTTTGCTTGTCTAATAAAACATCATTTTTTAATCTAATTTTAAGTTCTGCGTACTTTTGCATAGGCACATACGGATAATGAAGTAAATGTGTATCAGAATATGCTAAACTATCTTTATTATAGACGTATTGAAAATACATATCGCTATATAGAGATCTTGCAGGAATATGAAATTTGACATCATCTGTTTCGAAATAATTTACTACATCCCATTTAAAATAATCAGCACCGGACATAGCATAAACAATTGGTATTAATTGCTTTTCACCTTTAATTACAAAAGACAAAACAGATTTATTGCCTAAATAATCGCATACAGTCATTTTAACTTTATAATCACGTTCTTCATTAATATTCAAACATCCATTACCTAATAATTGCTTTATATTGGACATGTAAGCATTAGGCTGAACATAAGTCTGCATAATCATTTCGTCGTTTTTATACCATTTCTCGTAATCTATAAACGAATTTATATATCTGGTACTATCAAATGATATTTCATCATTCTGATAATTAAAGGTAGTAACATCATCTACATCAACTTTAAGAATGTAAACCCCATATACATTTGATGTTCCTGTCATGTAATCATTAGCTTTCAAACCGAGTCCGATAAGACCCCACGCTTTTATAGGAGTATTATTTTTGATTATGTACACACCACTAGAAACTGTTTCTAGCATATATGACCTACTATCTGATACCCCTGCAGAAATTCCTTCTCCCTTTATAGGATTAACCGTCAATTTATGAATTCTGGGTCTAACATCGTCTTTTATATCATATATCGCCAAAGGATTTAAAGCGTGCTCTGACTCTAAGTCTCGTAATTCAAAATGAAGATGAGGACCCCCTGAACTACCGGAATTTCCACTCTTCGCAACTCTCTGGCCTTTACTAACAGGCAATTGATCCGGACTTAGGTAAAAATCCACCTCAAAAGATTCATCAGCATATTGTTTTAGTTTAATAATTGAGTCGATAAATGATTCAAAATTATCAAGATGAGCATATACAGATGTCAAACCCGACTTGGGATGATTAATATATAGGGCGTTCCCATATCCGCTTCCGGATATGTTTATTCTTGCTACATAGCCATCATCTACTGAATATACATTTTGACCTATTATCTGCATAGTTTTAAAATCCACACCCGAATGATAATGATTAGGTCGTAATTCAGCGAAGTTTGCACTTAGCTCCACCGGTATTATCATAGGTTGTATCAAATCCGGCTTTTCGGAAAAAGAGTCAAAGGGAAAAGTAAATGTGAATAAAAAAGACAGTAATAAGTACATAATTATAAAAGTTTCGGCAAAGTTACAATTTAAAATATTTATATAAACAAAAAAAAGTCTCTTGAGATAAAATCAAGAGACTTTTTTAAACTTAATATAGAATTAAAACTGACTATTAGCCCTAGGTATAGCAGAATAATTGATTTTCAAAGCATAAGCTCTTCTCAAAGCTTGCTTAATATCAGTTACTATACCCATCTTACATTCTTTATCAATTTTAAGCGATACTGTCATTAAATCTTGGTCTGATTCAGGCATAGCCGAACGCTCAGCTACAACATAATTCTCTATTTGAGAAACCTCAGCGAAAGCATCGTCAAGCTGAATACGAGATTCGGTACCATATTGAGAACGATACTTTTGAACAGGAGTTCCTACATATATAAAACGAACCAAACTTTTCTTTTCCAGAGATACTAATTCTGTTGCTTCAGGAGGACGAATACCAACCCTATAGTCTACTTCTTTCATTGATGTTGAAATCATAAAGAAGAACAATAACATAAAAATAATATCAGGTAAAGACGCCGTACTAATCGCAGGCATTTCGTGCGAAGAAGAATCTCTAAATCGTCCCATTATTTGTTTCCTCCATAATTTTTAGGTTCTGCCTCCGAAATCTTTTGTGGAAAATATTTCTGAACTGCATTTTGTTTTGATTCATCTAATTCTTCATAAGATACACCCCATTTAGTTCTAGCCAAATCATTACGCAATTCATTATAAGCTGCTACTAATTCGTTTTGAACCTCAATATATTTTGAATACGAAGTACCACGGTCGTTTTGCAATGATATAACATGATCTTTTGTCACCATTACATTCCCGAAATAGTCAATATTCACAACAGATTTTTCAGGCATATTAGGATCATCGTCATTATTAACAATAAACTCTTTGGCTTTAGTTTTCAACTTAGATATATCCATATACTCGTTTTGCACCAACAATTGGTTATCGCTGTTAATTAAAACGACGAACACATTACGTTCTTTTACCTTCAAGTCTTCCGTTTTTTGATCAGCGGGAACCGGAGGTGGCAAACGACGTGCCAATCCTTTATTTACAGCCATAGTGGTGGTTACGAGAAAGAATATCAAAAGCAAAAAGGCTATGTCGGCTGTGGAGCTTGAATTAATCTCCGGTACTTTTCTTTTTTTCTTGCTCATAATCCTGATAGTTTTTTATTTTATTTTTTTTGCGAAACCGCCAACCAAAACCAATAATAGACCTACTAAAGTTAAGATATACATTGTATACAATTGCATATCAACCAATTTCCACATAGTAGAGCTTAATTCAAGATCTTCCATACCTAAGATTTTAATAGGCTCACCACTTGAAAATAAATAAAGAACTAAAAGTAATATGAACAGAATTACAACACCTGCAACTGATTTAACAGCCTGTTTAGGATTACTCTTCAGTTTTAGTAATAATTGCCATATTTGAAATCCAAAAACTATAATAGCTGCTATTGCAACAAATGCATACATAAGATATATAAGTTCTTGTGTAAATTTTGGCTCAACATATTCGGCTGAAGAATCAACGTTGCCGCCAAAAAAGAATAAGGCAGATACAATTACCGTTGCTACAAAGAGCACGTATAATGTTATTGTTGATAGTTTATTTTGCATAATTATTATCTCCTATTAATTATTTTTTCAATTCTTTTTTCATCAAGATATCTAACATACTGATAGAAGAATCCTCCATATCACCAACAATAGCATCAATACGTGATAAAATGTAATTGTAAAATAATTGTAGGATAATAGCAACGATCAAACCACCTACTGTTGTGATAAGAGCAACCTTGATACCACCGGCAACAATAGTAGCAGAAATATCACCAGCTTGTTGGATGCGGTCAAATGCCTCAATCATACCTACAACAGTTCCCAAGAATCCCAACATAGGAGCCAAACCAATAAATAAACCTATCCAACTTAAGTTTCTCTCTAAAAGACCGGCTTGTACCCCACCATAAGCAACTATTGATTTTTCAGCAACATCAATTCCTTCATCAATACGCATTAAACCTTGGTAGAAAATAGAAGCAACAGGACCACGGGTATTGCGGCAAATATCTTTTGCAGCTTCAACACCTTGTTCAGACAAAGCTTTATCTACACTAGCCAATAATTTTTTAGAATCAGCTGTAGCCATGCTCAAATATATTATACGCTCAATAGCTACTGCCAAACCGAAAATAAGACACAATGCAACAGTACTCATAAAACCTGCACCACCTTCAATAAATTTTTGTTTGATTGCTTGATGAATACCTGTTTCTTCAGCTTCATCTATAGTTGCAGCCGGAGCATCAGCCTCAGAAGCAGTAGCAACTTGCTCTGTTGCAGCAGAATCTGTTGATTGTTCTGCATCTTGAGCATATAAACTCATTAAACTTACACTAGCGATAAACGCTAACACAGCAAATAACTTTTTCATGTCTTTTTGTTTAAAATTAAAATAATATTTTTATTAATGATTGTTTTAAAAGATTTTATCTTGTAACACTAACACAAATTGTTTATCAATAATGACCGCTAAACTTCGCATAATGCGGAGAAAGCGGGATTCGAACCCGCGATACTGTTTCCAGTATACACGCTTTCCAGGCGTGCCTCATCAACCGCTCGAGCATCTCTCCAATGTCTTTCAAGCCCTTGATACGAGAGCCTACAAAAGCGGCTGCAAGTTACAAAAAGTATACGAACCTACAATAATTTTTGAACAATTTTTTTCAATGTAATGTAAAATAATAATAACAAAGCAATTATTAGTGATAAATTGAAATTATAATCATAAAATAATACATCATCATAATATTGATATTACATTAATATCGTATCATAATCGATTAATTAGATGCAAAATACATCATAATAAAAACTACATAAGAAATAGATTCTCTGCATTTTTAGATGTTTGTTCTGCTAATTCATATTCCTCAATTTTGTATACAGAAGCCAACTTTTTAGCCACGTATACCAAATAGGCCGGTTCGTTACGTTTACCACGAAATGGCACAGGTGTTAAATATGGGGCATCGGTCTCCAATACAATACGATCAATCGGTATTTCGAACAAACGTTCCGAAAATTTTGCATTTTTGTAAGTACATACTCCACCTATACCCAAATAAAAATCGCCGGACAAAAAAATCTCTCTCGCTTGATCTTTTACTCCGGAAAAACTATGAAAAATTCCTCTTAATTTTGATTTGTCAAATTTTCTCAGACTAGCTATTACCTCTGCGAAAGAATCGCGACAATGTATAACAATCGGAAGTGATTTTTGTATAGCGACATCTATCTGATGTTCAAAAACTGTTCTTTGCTGATTCAAGTATGTTTTATCCCAATATAAATCTATTCCTATTTCACCAACTGCAACATAAAAATTGTCATCAATATTTTTATCAAAAACAGCTAATTCATCTCTATAATTTGCATTAACTGATGTAGGGTGCACTCCCATCATTACATGACATAATTCAGGCCATTTATTTCTAGTTTCCAACATCGCAGCAATACTTGTAGAATCTACATTAGGCATAAAAATATGCTCTACACCGGCTGTTAGTGCTCTTGAAATAACTTCATCCCTATCAGCTGAAAATTCTTCTGAATAAATGTGTGAATGCGTATCTATTAATCTCATAAAAAAGACATTAATTCACGTAAATCATGAATGATATAATTCGGAGTAAATGTAATCGAAGCATTTCCCGCTGGAGAAAATAACACTTGGTCAATACCTGCATTTTTTGCCCCTACTATATCGGCATCCCAATTATCACCGACAACAAGACTCTCTGATTTTCTGGCATTTGACGACTTAATCACATAGTCAAAAAACAAGCGACTTGGTTTATGCTCTCTAATATTCTCTGACAAATATATTTTTGTAAAGTACTTCTGTAAACCGGATACTTCTATTTTAATATACTGTACTTCGCTAAAGCCATTCGAGATAACATACAATTTATAGCCTTCATTTTTAAGATACTCTAGAACTTCGGATGCTCCATCTATTAAACGCGTTTGTTTTGCTAGCAGAGGCAAATAATCGCGCTGCATTGCGTCAGACTTAGTTTTATTTAAACATCCCTTTTCCTGCATGGGATAAACAAATCGTTCTGTATTTAAATAATCTTTATTGATCTTACCTAAAGAATACAAAGGCCATAGTTCATCATTTCGTTTTTTGTACAAAAGGTAATACTCATCAAAAGAGTCAAAATAAGCATTCAATCCATTTTGAAAAAACAACACCTTGAGGGACTCTTCTGCATTAGCAGAAAAATTCCACAAGGTGTTATCCCAATCAAAAAACAAATGCTTGTAAGGAGATCTCATATAATATGCATTAATGAATCATCCATTAACATAGTTTTGTTTTATTATATTAGTCTATTTGAATCAATAAATATTTTGAAGTACTCCAAAAATCACTAGGATTTTTGATTATCAAAGAGTATTTTCTATCTGATCCTTTAATCAACTCGTAAGATGTAGTCGGATGTTTTGTCAAAATCTTAGCATATTTTGAATTTGTATCCAATCTGTCCAATTGACGCATATCAGCAGTTGTAAACAAACTTGTCCTCAAGCTTGAGCGCATATTCTTAACATCAATGTTGTTTGATTTAATTGTTTTTCTGTTGGCAATTAAGTAGTAAACACGATGTATTTGAGCATCTTGCTCTTGCAATGTTTTTTGCTGTGCATAATTTTCTGCAGCTAAATCATTAGCTTGAGAATTAATCATTTGGTTTTCGAGCAACAAGCTGTCAATTTTATAATCTTTTTGTTCTAATTCTTTTTGCAATGCTGTAATTTCTGCATTTTTTTGTTCCAAAGTAGCTGACAATCGTTCTACTGTTTTCTTAAGTTGAGTAGATTTGATATTACCATTATCAAGTTTTTTCTCCAACTCTTCAATTTTAGCTTTATTATCAGCCAAAATACTATTAATCATATACATATTATCAGCAACTCTATTTCTCATTTCGGAAGTTGGATCACCTTCTGTACTTGAGGTAACAGTCATATAATTCTGAGATTGACGAATTGCCTCAAAACCGGAATCAACATCCTGAATAATAGACAAATACTCATCAAGTTCCGCAGATTGGCGCTCTTGTACCGCCATAATAGAATCATTCTGCATTTTCAAAGCTTTATAAGCTTTTGATTCATAATCACATGATGTAAACAGGACACATAGAACTGCACATCCTAAAAAAATCTTTTTCATGTTTTTGTTGATTTTTAATGCCGCAAAGATATAACTATTTTTTCAATCCGCATACAACAATAACAAATTCTCCACGTGGTTCATTCTCTGTGAAATAACTCATTAATTCTTCTAATGTACCATACTTGGTTTCGTTATGAATTTTTGATATTTCGCGTGATACTGATGCTAGTCTATCGGCTCCGAATATGGCTGCAAATTGTTCTAGAGTTTTACGTACCCTATAAGGTGATTCATAGAACACCATAGTTCGACTTTCTTCTTTCAAAGAATTCAATCTTGTTTGACGACCTTTTTTTTGAGGTAAGAATCCTTCAAAACAAAATCTATCCATTGGTAAGCCTGAATTTACAAGCGCGGGTATTGCAGCCGTAGCACCGGGAAGACACTCTACTTCTATACCTTTAGAAACGCATTCGCGTACTATTAAAAATCCGGGGTCTGACAAACCCGGAGTCCCTGCATCAGAAATAACAGCTCCCTGCTGACCTGCCAACAATCTGTCGATTACAGTCATTAATGACTGGTGTTCATTGTATTTATGATGTGGAATAAGCTTGTTTGATATTTCAAAATGTTTTAGCAGCACACTACTAGTTCTAGTATCCTCAGCTAAAATAAAATCTACTTCTTTTAAAACTTTTATAGCTCTAAAAGTCATATCGTCTAAATTACCAACAGGAGTTGGCACTATATATAATTTCATGAACGATAATATCTACGATGTAACAAATCAAAAAAGTAAATTACGGTATCATTAGTTTCACTCCAATCAAAATGGCTACGAATATAACTCATAGCATCTTCAAAAGTATCTACATTATTAAGAACGTCAAACGTATCTGACATAAGTTGTGCGTCGCCTTTAAACAAGTCATTTTTAAAACGAAAACGATCATTGATTCCTATTGCCTTTTGTAAATCAACAATTAATCTGGCATCCACAAGCTTAAGCTGTGGTTGAGCAATATTATTATCTATTTTTTCAGAGACAGGAGTAAATTGATTCGGAACAGATTTAAATTCAACTTTATTATTTTTTTTCGAAGAATCATCTTCATCCAAACAAGCACTCAACTGTTCTATTTGATAATTCAGTTGCTTAATTTGTTCTTGAATTAAGATCATTCTTTTCTTAATATCATCTAACAAAACTTGTTTATTCATCTGTCGCATAATTTTTTTATTTACTTTTGCAAAAATAGTAATTTTATAAATAAAACGAATCACACACTCACATTATGTTCAGTAAACCATTTACATTAGATCGCACAGTACGCATAGTAGGCGTGATTATTATAATAATAGGCACCGTATTACTTATCAATAAGCTAAGCGGTGTTCTGCTTCCTTTCTTCGCAGCATGGCTAATAGCATATATGATAAATCCTATGGTTGAGTTTGTGCAAAATAAAATGCATTTTAAGAATAGATTAATAAGTGTACTTACTATCATGTTGTTGTTTTTGGGTATAATTGTGGGGATAGGTTTTTTAGCAGCCAATTCGATTGAAAAAGAATTAATAGAAGTCGATAAATTAGTAGATACCTATCTTGCACAATCAGGCAAAACAGAATTTGCTCCTTTTATACAAGATTACATATCACAATTTCTTCAAAATATAGACTTTGATATGTTGCTTACACGCGAGAAAATTGTAGAAACCATAGAAAAAGTTATACCTAAAGCATTTGACATAATGTCAAGTTCATTGCACTACATTACCGGTTTAGTGGTTATATTTATAATGATTCTATATATGTTTTTTATACTCGTAGACTTTAAATCACTTTCTACCGATTGGGAAGTTTTGATACCAAAACGCTATAGAAAATTTTCCAGACAACTATTTTCCGATTTGGCATCAGGCATGAATATTTACTTCAGAAAACAAGCACTAATATCGAGTATCGTAGGATGTCTATTCGCAATCGGTTTTAGTATTATCGGGCTTCCTATGGGTGTAGCCATGGGTCTTTTTGTTGGTTTACTCAATATGATTCCATATCTGCACACTTTGGGTATTATCCCTCCATTATTGATCGCTCTTATACAATCAGCACAATCAGGTTCGGGATTTTGGATGACAGCATTGTGGATTGTTCTCACATTTTGCATCATTCAAGTCATATTGGATGGTTTCTTAACTCCAAAAATAATGGGTAAAGCAACCGGATTAAATCCTGCAGTAATATTATTATCTCTTTCTATTTGGGGTTCTCTAATGGGAGTACTTGGAATGATTATTGCTCTACCCGTAACGACATTGATGATTTCATATTATAAGCATTTCGTTATCGGCGAAAATAACGATAAGTTGGAAGATGTTAATAACTTGAAGGTCTAAAATCATAAAATTCGTTCCTTTATTCTTACTTTTGCAACAGAATACACGAATAATGAATTTTTCAAATAGCAAATCTGAAATAGTAAAACGTTATGAAGATCGTAACGATGGCTATTTTGATGTCAATGAAATCAGTGAAGTAGTTGATTATTATTTACGTAGGCTTCGTACAAAAGACGCCAAAAAAGCTATAGAAATAGGTTTACAACTACACCCTGACGATTGGGAATTGCATTACCAAAAAGGTCGTATTTTGCTTGATTTGCAAGAATATGATAGCGCTTACGCAGTAACTAACGAAATGTTTGAACTATGCAAATCTAACAACGAAATAACCGATATTGATGCAATGGCCGATACTATTTTGTTAAAAGGAGAAACCCTAGTAAGAATGGGAAATGACAAGCAAGCAAAATTTGTTTTTCAAGAATTATTACAAGATAAGTACGGCAAATTAGACGATGCATACCTAGACATTGCTGACACATATATTACATTAAACGATCACGAAACTGCGCTTCAATATTTGCAGGAAGGTCTAAAATACAACCAGAAAAACACATCAATCATATCTGAAATATCATTTTGTTACAAACAATTAAGACAGTTAGATAAGGCAATCGAATATTGTAACAAATGCTTAGACATATCACCATATTCATCTGATTCTTGGTATAATCTTGGAGAATTATATTTTTCTAAAGAACTATACCCAGAAGCAATTGATGCATTTGATTTTACTACAGCCATTGATGACACAGATGTTAGTGCATGGGAAATGAAAGCCTACGCATTATATTATAATGAAAATTATAGAAAGGCTGCAGAATGTCACCTCAAATGCGCTCAGTTAAATGGTTCAAATGATGCATCCTCGCTGGCATTTGCTGCCGAAGCATTTGAAAAAGCCGAAGATTATGATAATGGTATAAGATATTATCGTGAAGTGCTTAAACTACAACCGGAAAACACAGATGCAATTTGTGGAATAGGATTATGTTTGTTTGAGCTAAAAAAATATGAAGAATGTATCGTACATTTTAAAAAAGCGATAGAACTTGATAGCTATTTAAGCGATAATTGGATGTATCTTGGAGAAGCATATGCAGCATTGGATAATGTAGAAGAAAGCATATTTGCATATAATCAATGCTTAATGCGTAAAGACAATCAAGCTGCAGTGTGGGCTACATTAGGCAATTTACATTTTGAAACAGACAATTTCGAACTGGCATTACACTGCTATAAGAAAGCCATAGAGTACGATCCTAATCTACTATACATCGATCTTTTTTTGTCTTTAACATATTACGGATTAGGTAAGATGGTACTAGCTGCTGAGCATCTAAAAACAGCAATCATAAACAATGCAAATAGCACAGACTTATTTTTAGAAGTATATCCTGATGCACATGCGTTTATATTAACAATAAATACTAACTCATGAAAAAACTTTTGATTATTCTATTTTTTTGTTGCTCATTATCCTCATTAAATGCACAGATTGACAAAACAAACTTAGTTAAGGATAACCCATCTTTAATTCAAAAAATTGAAGCATGGTATGAAGACAATACAAATTATTATACAATAACAGCATTGATGGCCGTTGAGAGTTCTTTTATTCCTTTCCCGTCAGAAATTGTAATTCCACCGGCTGCATATATTGCAAGCAAACCTGATTCAGATCTAAATATTTTCTTAGTTATACTTTTTGGTACAATAGGAGCTATTATTGGAGCTATTTTTAATTATTACCTAGCTTTATGGCTAGGTAGACCTATTATATATAAGTTTGCAGACAGTAAGATAGGCCACCTATGTCTACTCAGTAAAGAAAAAATACAAAAGGCAGAAGAATATTTTGTTGCAAACGGAAATATCTCAACTTTGGTAGGACGTTTACTTCCCGGTATAAGACAACTTATTTCAATACCGGCAGGTCTGGCAAAGATGAATATATGGAATTTTCTATTATACACAACAATAGGATCCGGAGCATGGAATTGCATATTGGCATTACTAGGATATCTTGCACATGGCCAACAAGACCTGATTAATCAATATAGCCACGAATTATCAATAGTATTAATATGTTTTGGTGTACTATTTATTATTTATCTTATAATTAAAGGAATATCAAAAAAGAAATGCAACGCAAAGTAATTAAGAAATTATACGGAGTAATAGGCAACCCTCTGAGACATTCTTACTCACCTGCTTTTTTTCAAGAGAAGTTTAAAGAGAAACATCTTGATTCTTCTTCTTATGTAAAATTTGAACTAAACAGGATAGAAGATATTACTAATGTATTGGATAAAAACTCCAATCTTCGTGGATTAAATGTGACTATTCCATATAAAGAAGCTATTATTCCTTACCTTACAGAAATAGACGATGATGCTCGTAATATTGGAGCTGTTAATGTCGTTAAAATTGAAAAAGATGCTGCAGATAAATTAATTTTAAAAGGATACAATTCTGATTGGTATGGTTTTAAGAAATCTATAGAAACAAAAATTAAGCCTTGGCATACAAAGGCCTTGGTATTAGGTACCGGAGGTGCATCAAAAGGAGTTATTTACGCACTAAAACGGCTTAACATAGAATATCAATATGTATCACGTACAGCGAAACAAGATTGTATTACTTATGATGATTTAAATGAAGATTATTTTAAGCAATACAAGATTATCATAAATACGACGCCTGTTGGTACATTTCCCAATGTAAAAGCATGCCCTGAAATACCATACGAATATATCACAAAAGATCATCTTGTTTACGATTTGATATATAATCCAATACGCAGTTTATTTCTGCACCAAGCAGAATTAAAAGGA
Organism: Bacteroidota bacterium; assembly: GCA_022708465.1. Taxonomy (GTDB): domain Bacteria; phylum Bacteroidota; class Bacteroidia; order Bacteroidales; family Paludibacteraceae; genus Enterocola. The sequence goes on from JAKIYQ010000004.1 coordinate 17,725, forward strand.
GCAACAATCTACAATGGATGGGAAATGTTTGTATATCAAGCACTTCGTTCGTACAAAATCTGGGAAAATAAAGATTGGACTCATAAATTCTAGTTTAAATTCTAGTTTAAATTCTAGTTTAAATTCTAGTTTAAATTCTAGTTTTTTAAGCCTAATTTGTTAAATGTTGTCAATTTTGTAATTTATTTAGTACTTTGTAGTGCATAGTACTAAATAAATTAGATATCTTTGTGTCATAAAAATCGGTGTATAATATTCACCTATAAAAAACGAAAGATATGGCAATTAGCACAGACAACATCACATCACAAATGCGAAAAGGCTTCTTGGAGTATTGCATACTACTGCTAATCAACAAAAAGCCTTATTACACTTCCGATATAATACAAGAACTCAGAAGTGTTAAACTGATAGTCGTTGAAGGAACATTATATCCATTACTTACAAGGCTCAAAAATAGTGGCCTTCTCGACTATAAATGGGTTGAATCAACTCAAGGTCCACCACGTAAATATTACACCTTAACAGAAAACGGCAAATTATTCTTAAAAGACCTTGATGGCGCATGGACAGACATTAAACAAGTTGTTGAATTTATTAAATCAAACAAATAAAAACCAAATATAAAATGAAAAAGACTTTATCTATCAATCTAAATGGTATCGCCTTCAATATTGACGAAGATGCCTATCAAACTCTGAAACAATATATTTCAGAAATAAGCGCACATTACAATACAGATGAGGACAAAGAGGTTATTAAAGACATAGAAGCACGTATTGCCGAATTATTTTCGGAAAAATTACATGCTGAGAGTAAAAATGTTGTAGAAATAAATCACGTAAATAGCGTTATAGACGTTTTAGGCAGACCAAATCAGTTCGAAAGCGAAGAAGCCAATACGGAAACAGACAATAATACTGCTACAAAAAAACGTAATAAGCATTTTTATAGAGATCCTGAAAATAGCATGTTAGGCGGTGTAGCCGCAGGACTTGCTGTATATTTAGGATGGGATGTCACTTTAATTCGTATTCTTATAATATTGACTGTAATTTTTGGATTCGGTTGGTCAATACTTTTATATATAGTAGTGTGGGTTATTGCACCTGAGGCTCGTACAGCTGCTCAAAAGCTAGAAATGCGAGGCGAAGATGTTACGATAGAAAACATTAAAGGCCAATTTAATAAAGCCAAAGATTATGTAGAATCAGATAATTTTAAATCATCTGCTAAATCTGTTGGAAAAACAATGGGAGATATATTTATTACAATTTGCAAAGTCATTCTAATTATTGTAGGGTGTTTTGCAGGATTCATCGGATTAATTGTAATCGGTGCTTTACTTACAGCAGCCGTATGCGTATTTGCTAATCCCGCTTTATTTGTAGGATTACTTCCTTTCACGGTATTACCATCTTATTTAGCTACTATAATTGGAATTTGCGCCTTACTTATAATTTTATGTCCGTTAATAGGATTGGTAACCATATGTATTAGAATAATACGTCATAAAAACGGATCAAGATCCAAATGGTTCGGATGGACACTATTAATTGTTTGGCTATTGAGCATAATAACTCTAGTAGGAATTAGTATTGGAAATATCAATAGATTGCAAGAATTCGGTTCAGAATGGGAAAATTGGAGGAACCAAGCAAATACCACGACAATACAATGGTATTCTTCATACCCTAATTCTTATACTATTGATGTGAACGACTCAATAGACAATAGCACAACATTAGACTCAACAGCAGTTTTTTAAATAGGCAGTCAATAGCACTTTTACAACATTTTTTTCATGCATTGAAGCAGAGCGCTTCACCACGTAAGGTATTTGATATTTTACCATTATCAAATACCTTACGTCCGTTTACAAATGTATATGCCACTTTTGTTGTGAATTCTACTCCCTCGTACGGAGACCACGCACATTTCGACAAAACACAAGATTGATCTGCACGCCAAAGTTCTTTTCTACGCACTATTGTTAAATCAGCCTTATAACCCTTTCTTATAAAGCCACGCTTCTCAATATTAAAAATTTTAGCCGGATTATGGCACATTTTAGTAACCAATTGTTCAATGCTTATGTTTCCTCGTTTAACAAATTCCATCATTAAAGGCAGAGAGAACTGAACACTTGGTATACCCGAAACAGCCTGCATACAATATCCATTTTTTTCTGACAATAAATGCGGTGCATGGTCTGTTGCAATAACATCGATTTTGTCAGACGACAATGCATTCAATAAAGCACATTTATCTGTTTCAGTTTTAATTGATGGATTACATTTTATTTTTGCTCCGTATTTTTCATAATCCTTATAACTAAACCATAGGTAATTAACACAAACTTCCGAACTTATGCGCTTTTTATCTATTGATTTATTTTCGAAAAGAGCTAATTCTTTTTCCGTGCTTATATGCGCCAAATGTAAACGAGAATTATATTTATGAGCCAACTCAACCGCCATGGCAGATGCCTTAAAGCAAGCTTCTGCAGAACGAATTGATGTATGAAATTCTATAGGAATTTTGTCAGCATATAAATTAGTAAAGTGCAACCTATTTTTTTGTATAATTTCCTCATCCTCAGCATGAACGGCTATCAATAAGGGGCTTTTTGCAAATATATTTTCTATGGCGTCTTTTTTTTCAACCAGCATATTTCCTGTTGATGAACCCAAAAACAATTTTATTCCACATACTTTAGTCGGATCTGCTTGAAGCAAGTCTGAAAGGTTGTCGTTCGTAGCACCCAAATACAAGGCATAATTACACAATGATTTATCAGACGCGATATTCATCTTGTCTTCCCAATTGTGTATTGATGTTGTTTGAGGATTTGTATTTGGCATATCCATCACAGATGTCACACCACCGGCAATGGCTGCACATGTTTCTGAGTAAAAATCTGCTTTTTCAGGGAAACCGGGATCACGAAAGTGTACATGGTCATCTATGACTCCAGGCATAAGCCAACAATCAGAGGCATCAATTAATTCTGCACTCTGTATAATAGATTCAGGAACATCAGCTTTAAATATTGAATCAATTTTATCATCTTTAATTAAAACTGATGCTTTAAAAACTCGCCCTTCATTTACAATATGTGCATCTTTTATTAAGTACATAAAAAATCTTTTACGCTTGTTTCTTAGGATACTTTCTAAAAAGGCTATTCCATTTGAGTTTTAAAACTCCAAAAACAGCTTCACCGAAAATACCCCCACTCATTTTAGATGTTCCAAGTTCTCTATTGATAAATATTATAGGAACTTCTTTTATTATAAAACCACACTTATACGCTGTAAATTTCATTTCTATTTGAAATGCGTAGCCTACAAATCTAATTTTATCGAGTTCTATTGTTTCTAATACTTCACGTTTATAGCATTTAAAACCGGCTGTTGTATCCGCCACCGGTAATCCTGTTACAAAACGAACATATTTTGATGCAAAATATGACATCAAGACCCTTCCCATTGGCCAATTTACAACATTTACGCCTGATACATAGCGAGAACCTATTGACATATCTGCACCTTCATCATGACATACCGCATATAATTTTAATAAATCATTAGGGTTATGAGAGAAATCTGCATCCATCTCAAAAATATATCCATAACCATGACTCAGCGACCATTTAAATCCTGCAATATATGCCCGACCTAATCCTTGCTTACCGGATCTTTCCATTAAATGTAAGGAACCAGGAAACTCTTCTTGCATTCTTTTCACAATAGCTCCTGTTCCATCAGGAGAGCCATCATCAATAACTAAAATATGTAATTCTTTTGGCAACGAAAACACCGCACGAATTATATTCTCAATATTTTCTTTTTCGTTATAAGTTGGTATAAGGACAATACTGTCTGACATTGTATTTGTTTTTAGTCCTCCAAAATTATGAAAAGATTTTTATACAGCAACAATCTATGGATTAAAAAGGGTGAAATAAAATTAACTTGTACAAGATTTATTTGTTTGCAAAAACACTAAAATCAAATTACCTTTGCGATTCAGACTATGCAAATTGTTTGCAAAAAGTAAATGGACAGTTCCGATTTTTTAAAAATTCTAAGGCAACATCCAAATTTTGATACACTTCAAAAATGGGTATCGTCCTCATCCAAAAATCTTAAAATAAATGGTTTTTGCGGTTCTTCTGCATCCATTTTTTTGCACGAAGCACAAATTGGACATCATTTACCGGCTGTTTACGTATTACATGACCACGAAGAAGCCGGGTATTTTTACAACGATCTTATACAGTTTTATGGCGATGAAAATATATTTTATTTTCCATCATCATATAAGAAAAAAGTAAAAGATGGCATTCTAAAAGACTCTGCTAATCAAGTACTTAGAACAGAAACTCTAAATGCCATTAGCATGAGGTCTGATTGGACTATAGTCACTTATCCCGAAGCATTATCAGAAAAAGTAATTGAGCCGAATAAGCTTGAAAAAGAGACTTTACATCTACGTGTAGGAGAAAAACCGGGCATCGAATTTGTTATTGAAGCATTGACTGAATATGGCTTTGAGCAAATTGATTTTGTTTATGAACCGGGGCAATTTTCTGTACGAGGAAGTATCATAGATGTGTTTTCATATTCGAATGATTTACCATACAGAATTGATTTTTTTGGAGACGAAGTTGATTCGATAAGAAATTTTGATATTGAAAGTCAATTGTCGGAAGATTCTCAAAACGAGGTATCAATCATATCAAACACAATAAATACAGAAACTAAAAATTTAGTTCCTATTTTCGATTTCTTTCCCATAGAAACTTTATTCGGTTTATACGATGCAGATTACTTATCTGAGGTATTACAAACTATTATTGAAGAAAATACTGATAATGAATGCTTTATAACGGCAATCGAATTTGAAATACGTATAAAAACATATAAAATAATTGAATGGGGTCTAAGAAATCATTTCGGCAGTAGAAAAACTATCCAATTTAATGAAAGTATACAGCCTATTTTTCATAAAAATTTTGATTTAACAGCTTCCGATTTTAAGCAAAGGCAGTCCGAAGGCTTTGAAGTATATGTACTTAGTGACAACTCAAAACAAATTGAACGTTTAAAAGATATTTTTGAAGATAGAGAGGAACATATAATCTTTATACCGGTACTATCGATATTGCACGAAGGATTTATTGATAACGACCTAAAGATATGTGTTTACACTGACCATCAGATTTTTGAACGATTCCAAAAATACACTCTCAAATCAGCAAAAACACGAACAGGTAAGGTTGTACTATCTCTGAAAGAGTTAATGCAATTTCAAATTGGAGATTACATTGTACATACAGATCATGGAGTTGGCAAATTTGGCGGACTGATTCGTACGGAGATGGGTGGAAAAATGCAAGAAGTCATAAAACTTACATTCAAAGACGACGACATCATTTTTGTAAACATCCATTCCTTACATCGTATTTCAAAATATAAGAGTAAAGATAGCGAGCCTCCAAAATTAAATAAATTAGGAACAGCAGCATGGACTAACTTAAAAGAGAAAACAAAGAAAAAAGTTAAGGACATTGCCAGAGAATTAATTAGATTATACGCAGAACGTAGAGAAGAAAAAGGTTTTTCTTATTCTCCTGACAGCTATCTGCAACAAGAATTAGAAGCATCATTTATTTACGAAGACACTCCTGATCAATCAAAAGCTACTGCTGTTGTAAAAAAAGACATGGAAAGCGAGAAGCCGATGGACCGATTAATTTGTGGAGACGTTGGCTTCGGAAAAACTGAAATAGCTATTAGAGCGGCATTTAAGGCTGTATCAGATAATAAACAAGTAGCTGTGCTTGTTCCAACCACAGTCTTAGCCTTTCAGCATTATAAAAGTTTTTCGCGAAGATTGAAGCGCTTCCCGTGTAATATCGATTATCTTAGCCGCGCACGAAAGCCTGTAGAAACAAAAAAAATATTGGAAAAAACTGCAGCAGGACGAGTAGATATTCTGATTGGCACACACAAAATATTAGGTAAAGAGGTTAAATTCAAAGACTTAGGCTTACTAATAATTGATGAAGAACAGAAATTTGGAGTTTCGGCAAAGGAAAAGCTCAGACAATTACGTACAAATATAGATACTCTAACTTTGTCTGCTACTCCTATACCAAGAACATTACAATTTTCATTAATGGGAGCTAGAGATTTATCAGTCATAAACACTCCCCCACCTAATAGATATCCTATACAAACGGAATTAATCCCATTTGATGATGATGTAATTAAGGATGCTATTGAATATGAAATTAGCAGAGGTGGACAAGTATTCTTTGTAAACAACAGAATTAGTAATTTACCTGAGTTGGAAATACACCTACGTAAATTGGTACCAAAAGCACGAATTTGCGTAGGACACGGGCAAATGGACAGCGAAAAGTTAGAAGAAATTTTAATAAACTTTATAAATGGCGAATATGATATTTTATTGGCTACTTCAATCATCGAATCAGGAGTAGATATACCAAATGTAAATACCATGTTTATTAATAGCGCACAACATTTCGGATTAAGCGATTTGCATCAATTGAGGGGACGTGTAGGCAGAACCAACAAAAAGGCATTCTGCTACCTTATAACACCTCCACTCAGCAGCCTTCCTACAGATTCACGTAGAAGATTGCAAGCTATAGAAAACTTCTCCGATTTAGGCAGCGGTATACACATCGCAATGCAAGATTTGGATATACGTGGAGCCGGTAATATTTTGGGGGGAGAACAAAGTGGATTTATCTCAGACTTAGGCTACGAAACATACCATAAAATATTGGATGAATCAATACACGAACTTAAACACGACGAGTTTGCTGATGTATTTGCGGAAGAAATCAAAGAAAAAGATAATATATATGCAACAGATTGCGTGTTCGAATCCGACTTAGAGCTATTATTCCCTTCGTATTATGTACAAAACATATCTGAAAGGATGGATTTGTATCGCCGTTTAGATGCAATAAAAGAGGCAAATGCATTAATATCATTTGAAAAAGAAATGGTTGATCGTTTTGGAGAAATACCTGAAGTTTCACAAGAACTTATACAAGTTATTCGACTTAGATGGCTGTGCATGAGTTTAGGAATTGAAAAAATAACACTAAAAAACAATAGATTAAGCGCATACTTTACTAATAATTTCCAGTCACATTATTACCAATCTGAAATATTTAATAAGATTTTGCAATATGCTATGGTACATCATAGTAATACAAAATTTAAAGAGCAAACAGACAAACGATTGATATCGATTGATGGTGTTAATGGTATCCGTCAGGCATATAAGTGTTTGGAAGAAATGTGTTTATAAAAAATGAACCGGACCGACTATCGCTCTATACTAAAACAATATTGGGGATACGATGATTTTCGTAGCCTTCAAGAAGATATTGTGAGTTCTGTAGGAAGTGGTAAAGATACATTGGGTTTAATGCCTACAGGTGGAGGTAAATCAATAACATTTCAGGTCCCTGCATTATCGATGGATGGTTTATGCTTAGTCATCACACCACTGATTGCACTAATGAAAGATCAAGTTGATGGATTAAGGAAGAAAGAGATAAAGGCAGCTGCAATTTATTCGGGTATGAGTTATGAAGAGATTATGACAACCTTCAATAACTGCATATATGGACATTACAAATTTCTGTATGTATCACCGGAGCGTTTAGGCACTAGAGTGTTTTTAGAAAAAGTGCCACAGCTAGATATTAGCATGATTGCTGTAGATGAAGCACATTGCATTTCACAATGGGGATATGACTTTAGGCCTGCATATCTAAAAATTGCCGAAATTAGAAAAATGTTGCCTGATGTTCCGGTGTTGGCATTAACCGCAACTGCCACGCCCGAGGTTGTTGAGGATATTCAGAAACAATTGCAATTCGCAAAAAATAATGTTTTCAAAAAAAGTTTTCAAAGAGAAAACCTGGCATACGTAGTACAAAAAACAGAGGATAAGTTACAAAAGTTATTACATATTCTTAATTCTGTCAATGGTAGTTCGGTCGTATATGTCAGAAACAGAAAAAAGACAAAAGAAGTAGCCGATTTTTTAAATAACAACAATATAAGTGCTGATTATTTTCATGCCGGGCTTCCTAATTCAGCTAAAGATAATCGTCAAGAACGTTGGAAGTCAGGAGATTGCCGCGTAATAGTAGCAACTAATGCTTTCGGTATGGGTATTGACAAAGCTGATGTAAGAACTGTTATTCATATAGATTTACCGGATAGTATAGAGGCCTATTTTCAAGAGGCAGGACGCGCAGGACGAGACGGATTAAAATCATATGCTGTACTATTGTATGAAAATGCTGATATTACAAAATTAAAGAAACGTTTATCTGATAATTTTCCTACTAAAGAGCAAATATTACGTACCTACGAATACTTGGCTTATTACTATCAGGTAGGTGTTGAAAGTGCAGAAGGATGTGTTTTTGATTTTAATTTGATTGATTTTTGTACCAAATTTAAATTGTCTATAAATCCTACTCACAGCGCACTGAAAATATTGGAACTAGCCGGATATATTGAGTATACAGAAGAGATTGAATCTCATACACGAATAATGTTTTCGATGTACCGAGATGAACTGTACAAATACGACATACCCGACAAAACAGATGTTGTAATGAAATGTTTATTAAGGAGTTACACGGGTCTGTTTGCCGATTATGTAAACATTGATGAAGATCTTATTGCAAAACGGACCAAACTTGACAAATCAGACGTACTTAAAAGTTTGATTGATTTGTCAAGACTAAATGTTATAAGCTATATTCCTTACAAAAAAACACCCTATATAGTATATACACGTCAACGTGAACATACAGAAAGAATTATCATAGGAAAGGATGTATATGAAAATCGGAAAGAACGCTTTGAAAATCGAATTAAAGCAATGTCTGATTATTCAACATCAGATAATGCATGCCGTAGTCGCATACTACTAGCATATTTTGGAGAAAAAGATTCTGATAATTGTGGTATATGCGATTTTTGCCTAAAACAGAAGAGCAATAACAAAAAAACAAACAATCTTGACAAAAAAATAATTGATCTTTTAAAGGATGGTCCACAAGAAATATCTTATTTAATAGGAAAACTTAATTGTTCTGAAGAAACAATTTTTACAGTAATAAGACAATTGATGGATGAAAAAACAATTGCAACAGAAAACAAAAAAACTATATATCTGATAAAAAAATGAACTTTGAATTAACTATATTAGGGTCGGGTTCGGCAATTCCTTCATTTGGAAGATTCTCTACTTCTCAAGTTTTATCAACTCACAACAAAAGTTTTATGATTGACTGTGCAGACGGTACACAATTCAGAATGCGTGAGTTAGGCATAAACATAACTAGAATGGGACATATTTTTATATCTCATTTACATGGCGACCACTGTTTCGGTCTAATGGCAGTTATATCTACAATGAGCATGATGCACAGAACTGCTGATTTATATATACATTCTCATCCTGACTTAATTGAATTATTACAACCACAAATTGATTATTTCTGCGACGATTTAAGATATAAGGTATATTTTGAGCCATTTAATCCAAAACAGAGTGAATTAATCTACGAAGACAGAAGCCTAACAGTAAATACTATTCCATTAGTACATTCAACTCCTACATGTGGATTTTTATTTAAAGAAAAACCGAATCAACCACACCTAAATAAAGATTTAATTGATTTTTTTCAAATTGGTGTCAAAGATATCAAGAATATTAAAGAAGAAGCAGACTGGATAAAGCCTGATGGAACTATTATACACAATGCAGATCTATTAACACCGGCTACTAAATCTAAAAGCTATGCTTATTGTTCAGACACAAGATATAGCGAACGCATAATTCCATTAATTCACGGTGTTGATTGCTTGTTTCATGAAGCGACTTTTGAAGAATCTGAAATTTCAAGAGCTAAAGACACATTACATTCAACGGCTTTACAAGCTGCCAACATAGCAAAAAAAGCAGAAGTTGGTCAACTGTTAATAGGACACTATTCTGCAAGATACCAAAATTTAAATAAACTTTTAGCAGAGGCTCGTTCTGTATTTCCTAACACTAAACTTGCTGAAGATAAAACTCACTTTCAATGGTAAGCAGCTATGATAAAAAGTTAGCCGCTCTTCCAAATACGTCCATAAACATTTTGTCAACTTCATTTGTAGCATTCATCTTTGTAGGAAATGGCATTTCATGCGAATACTCAAATGGATAATCAAGTTTAATTACACATTTTGCAGCCGCCTCCGCACCTAATGCAGCACAAATACCTTTATATGGTATAACCTTATCCTTTGCCAAAGAAATAATTTGGATTCTATTTTGTGCCTTATTAAAAAAATCGGTTCTGTAATCGGTATAATAATTAGCATCAATCATCGATTTAAATGGTAAATCAAATGGATCGTCATTATTTATTGCCTGAAATAGGTGATCATTTTGATAATAAGCAATCATATCAAGGAATGCTTGAGAATCCATAATATACGGCGAATTTCCATTCATCATATTAAAAATAGAACCTCCGCAAAACATAAATAGTCGAGCGTTTTCAAACATATTTTTGTAATTTGACAAAAGCATTATTTGCGACATTAACGCTCCAATAGAATATGCAAATATATCTATTTTAGTATTTTCGTTCAAATATGGATGTTTACCCGCCTTTATGTTGTCCATTAGCTGTGCTACATCATAACAAGTCTCTCGACCCGAAGTGTAAAATCGAAGAGGAGAGGAACTCAAGCGCGAGCTTAAAGCAAGATTTGCGAATGTAACATTTTCGGCAGAAGCTGTCCTTTTTCGCCTATCCGCAACCCAATGCATTAACACACGTGGGTTATACCATGACGATGGAGTCCTATTAATATGGAATGCTATCGGAAATAGGATTACGGGCTTACCTGTCATTCTTGCTAAAGTTTCAGCCCATATCGCATGTTTATCCCAGCTTCGCTCATTAAGACCATGAAACAACAATATGCATGCATTCTCGTTGTGATGAGGAGGCCTTACCATAGGATATCTAAAACTACTGTTTTCATTTACAGCATCATCTGATGTTTTTATAAATGATGGGATTAAAAACGAATGTTGCAGTTCTCTAACATTAGAATCATTACCCCGTTCTTTAAACTCAAAAAAAGATATATCTACTGCAGAATCTTCAATTCGACAAGATTCTTCTTTTGTAAATATTTTTTTCAAGATATCAGTTCTTTGATTGACTCTTACGTCGCTTACACAGATCATATCGATTTATATTTAGGATATCACAAAATAATCCTATTATTAAATAACAAAAAATATTATGTGGTAATTGAAAGTCAATTTGGTGCAGACTAACTTTTTGTGGTGTTAAAACATTAATTATGGGGTGAATTTTATAATAAATACCAACATATTTTAACGGCACAATAGAACATCCGGAAAGATATTTTCGTATATTTGCACGCAATAAATTTTAATCCTGCCACACTATGTCATTTATTGCAGACAAAATCGTAATGGACGGACTTACTTTTGATGACGTCCTTTTAATTCCAGCTTATTCAGAGATATTACCGCGTGATGTAGATTTAACAACACGTTTTTCGCGTAACATCGAGTTAAAAACTCCTATCGTATCTGCTGCCATGGACACGGTTACAGAAGCGAAATTGGCCATTGCAATTGCGCGTGAGGGTGGTATAGGTGTTATTCACAAAAATATGTCTATTGTTGAGCAAGCCAAACAAGTTCACAGCGTTAAAAGAGCTGAAAATGGCATAATATATGATCCTATTACCATAAGAAGAGAAAAACAGGTTGCTGATGCTCTTGCTCTTATGAGTGAATATAAAATAGGCGGAATACCTGTAGTTGATGAAAATAAAAAATTAGTAGGTATTGTTACCAATAGAGATTTACGCTTCGAAAGAAATTTACAACGTCCAATAGAGGAAGTTATGACCAAAGAAAATTTGGTTACAACAAATCAATCAGCCGACTTGGAAGCAGCTGCTCAAATTCTACAAAACCATAAAATAGAGAAATTACCTGTAGTTGACAAAGACGGTAAGTTAGTCGGACTAGTTACTTATAAAGATATCACAAAAGCCAAAGATAAACCTATGGCTTGCAAAGACTCAAAAGGGAGACTAAGAGTAGCCGCAGGAGTTGGTGTTACCGCAGATACTTTTGATCGTATGTCTGCACTAGTTGATGCAGGTGTTGACGCTATCATAATTGACACTGCTCACGGACATTCAAAAGGTGTAATAGAGATTCTTAAAGAAGCTAAAAAGCGTTTCCCGCAAATAGATATAGTTGTAGGTAATATAGCAACAGGAGCTGCAGCTAAAGCATTGGTAGAAGCAGGTGCTGATGCTGTTAAAGTAGGTATAGGACCTGGATCTATATGCACAACACGCGTTATTGCAGGTGTAGGTGTTCCTCAATTATCAGCAATATATGATGTAGCAAAAGCACTTAAAGGCACTGGAGTTCCTTTAATAGGTGACGGTGGTATAAGATACTCCGGTGATATTGTAAAGGCATTGGCAGCAGGTGCAAGTTGTATTATGGCAGGTTCACTACTAGCAGGAGTTGAAGAATCTCCGGGTGACACCATTATATATAATGGCAGAAAATTCAAATCATATAGAGGTATGGGATCACTAGAAGCTATGCAAAAGGGTTCTAAAGATCGTTATTTTCAAGATATGGAAGATGATATCAAAAAATTAGTTCCTGAAGGTATTGCTGCACGTGTTCCTTTCAAAGGATCTTTATATGAAGTAATATATCAATTAGTTGGTGGATTACGTGCCGGTATGGGATACTGCGGTGCTTCTAATATAGAAAAATTGCACAATGCTAAATTTACACGCATCACAACTGCCGGAGTTAAAGAAAATCATCCACACGATGTAACAATAACACAAGAAGCACCAAACTATTCAAGAGGAGAATAACAAATGAAAAAAATCGTTTTTTGCACAATCGCAATATTCTTTCTGATTAATACAAATGCACAAGTTGTGATGAACATAAATGGTAAAGATATAAGCAAACAAGAGTTTGAATATTTTTATCACAAAAATAATTCCAATACAAGCTCAAATTATATTTCACTTGATGAATACGTAGATTTGTTCATCAACTTTAAACTTAAGGTTGCAGATGCATATGAGCAAAAACTGGATACAGCAAAATCGTTCAAAGACGAATTTAATAGTTATCGCAATCAGTTGATTCGTCCATATCTTACAGACGACAGCATAAAAGAGGTATTAGTTAACGAAGCATATTCTCGTTTAAAAGAAGACATTGAAGTTAACCACATTTTATTTCGTATTGAAAATCAAAATGACACGATTGCTGCATACGAAAAGGCTATGTCTGCAAAAAAAAGAATCAACAAAAAGAATTTTGAAAAGATTGCTTTAGAAACATCTGAAGACCCATCTGTAAAACAAAATAAAGGTCGTTTAGGATATGTTACCGGAATGATGCTGGTTTATCCATTTGAAAAGGCTGCATACGATGCAAAAATTGGGAAAGTAGTCGGACCTATAAGAACTAGGTTCGGATATCATCTGATTTTAGTTACAAATCGCAGACCAAGTAATGGCGAAATTAAGGTTGCACATATATTTAAACGTAAACCTGAAAAGGCAGACTCGGCAAGCATTGACAGCATAAGAACATTTGTAAATTCTATTTATAAATTGGCTAGTGCCGGAAGTGATTTTGCAGAACTTGCAAAGAAATATTCGGAAGATGAAGCTAATGCGTCACAAGGTGGAGTATTGCCATGGTTAAGTATAGGACGCACAAATGAAACCTTCGAAACTGCTGCATTTGCATTAAAAGACAGCGGAGCAATTTCTAAACCTGTAGAAGCATCATACGGATGGCATATAATTAGACTTTTAGAGAAACGCCCTATACAATCTTTAGATGATTCCCGTCAGCAAATAGAATCACGTATAAACGGAGACGAACGCGCGAATATCATTAATACCAGTTTTATCAATAAAATAAAAAAAACATACAATTATAAAGCCGGTAAAGGTGATACTATCGCCACATTCGCGAATGTTGTACTTACAAAAGACAGTTTGAATAAATTTTCTGCTACAAGACCACATAATTCCGATAGTTTAACACAATTCATAAATACATCCCTGACAGATTATGAAAATAGTAATTTGGAACAACATTACCCTGAATTCGGTATGTTGATGAAAGAGTATTACGACGGCATTTTACTATATTACGTAAGTAAAGAAAAAGTATGGGATAAGGCATCAAAAGACACTGCAGGACTTAGAATGCAATTTGAGCAAAACAAAGAAAAATATCGTTGGAAAAAGCCTCACTACAAAGGTATAATTGTATATTGCGTATCTAAAGAAATTAAAGACAAAGCAGCTGATATCATAAAGACAGCTCCTAAGGATTCTGTATCGCAATATCTAAAGAGGCAATTAAACGTAAATAAGACAATAAACGTAAAAATAGAAAGTGGCATATATGAACAAGGCAGAAACCAAGTAATTGATGCTTTGGTATTTAACGAAGGTTCACTTCCTATTAACGAAAAATTTCCTGAAGTTCTTGTAGATGGATATATTCAAAAGGAATATCCCGAAACATACAAAGATATCAAGGGACCTGTATCTAATGATTATCAAGAAATTTTAGAAAAATCATGGATAGATAGTTTACGTAAAACATATCCTGTGATTATATACGACAACATTCTTAAAACCGTTAAATGAGACGGCATAAAATAATCGTTTTAACCACAATTGTGGTAATAGCCTTTTGTTCTTGCAATAAGGTTGTGCAATTGGATCCTACTAAGAATCACATTATGGAGGTCAATGGCAATGTATTGAGCTACGATGACATTGTAAAAGTGATGCCTGAGGATCTTAGTGGGCAAGATAGTGCAATTTTTGTAGAGAACTACAAAAAAAGATGGGCAACAAATATTTTAATGTATGACAAAGCACTAAGAAATGTCGGAAGCACTGATGAAATTAATGAACTAGCTGAAATATATAGAAGAGAGCTTATTATTAATGAGTATCAGCAACAATTAATTGATCAAGAGATGCCGGAGTTAAACGAAGATAGCATAATGGCATTTTATGAAAAACAAAAAGAGCACTTCCCCTTGGAAGAAGCCATTGTAAAAGGAATCTTCATTAAGATACTTACATCAACTCCGAATCAATCAAAACTTTCTCGCTGGTTATCTAATATAAATGATGAAAACTTAGATAACATTATGCGCTTCTGTACAAAGACAGCAATATACTACGATTTTTTTAATGATAATTGGGTGTATTACTCGAAAATTTCATCCCTACTTCCTGAAAAGATGGATGCAAATGATCCTGCATTATCAAGAGGAACTGTAGTTTTGCAATCTGATGAGTATAGTTACTATTTAAAAATAATAGGTATATGCCAAGCCGGAGAGCCAAAACCATACGAATTTATTAGGCCGGAATTAATGAATATAATGGCTAACAAACAGAAAATAGATTTTATTCATAATTTTCAAGAAGATCTATACCAAAAGGCACTCAAAAACAATACAATTATTACAATTGAAGACAAAAATAAATAGACATGAAAAAAACAACATATATAACATTTCTACTAATATGCATAACTAGTTTGATGCCTATTTTGTCAAGCAACCAAATTATTGACCAAGTTGTATGGGTAATCGGTGATGAGCCTATATTGAAATCGGATATTGAGACAGAAATATTGCGTATGAGATATGAAAAACAATCAATAGATGGTGATCCATATTGCGTAATACCTGAACAAATAGCAATTCAGAAATTATTTATTGCACAAGCTAAACTAGATAGTATAACTGTATCCGAAGCTTCTGTTGAACAGCAAGTAGAAGGTCGTATAAAATATTTTATTCAACGTATTGGTTCAAAGGAAAAGGTTGAAGAATATTTCAATAAACCGATTGCGAAAATTAAAGAAGAAATGACACGCACTGTTGAAGAACAACTCTTGGTACAAGAAATGCAACAAAAGATTACCAGTAGCAACAAAATAACGCCGGCTGACGTAAAAAGGTTTTACAATGAACTTCCAAAAGATAGTATCCCCACAATACCTGAACAAGTTGAGGTTCAAATAATTTCAATTGCTCCTCAAACTACTCCAATAGAGGAAGAACGTATTAAAAGCGAATTAAGAGATTTCCGTGAAAAAATAGAATCAGGTGAATATCAATTCTCAACTTTGGCTATTCTTTATTCGGAAGACCGTGCATCTGCAATGCAAGGCGGTGAGTTAGGATTTATGAGTAAAGGAAAATTAGTGCCCGAATTTGCAAATGTTGCATTCTCTTTGTACGATCCAAAGAAAGTTTCACGCATTGTAGAAACTGAATTTGGATATCACATCATTCAACTAATTGAACGTAAAAACGACCTAGTTAATTGTAGACATATATTACTAATTCCTAAGGTTGATAACAAGCAAAAGGATGCTGCCAAATTAAAATTAGATAGCATTGCCGAAGATATAAGAACAGGTAAATTCAGCTTCGAGGAAGCTGCATTATACTCATCTGAAGACAAAGATACACAGCAAAATGAAGGATTAATGATTAATCCTACAAATGGTTCTACGAAATTTCAACTACAAGACTTACCTGCAGATATTGCAAAAACTGTGTACAACTTACAAATTGGCGAAATTTCAAGACCGTTTGTTTACATCAATGAAAAAGGCAAAGAACTGGTTTCAATAATCCGACTAAAATCAAAAATCAAAAGCCATGTTGCCAATCCACAGGATGATTTTCAGGAATTAAAAAACATTGTAACTGTAAAGAAAAACCAAGAACTTATTGAAGATTGGATTAAAGACAAACAGAAAGATACATTTATACATATAAACGAAGAGTATAAAGATTGTAAATTTAGGTATCCCGGGTGGATTCAATAGAAATGACAAAAAAAACACTCATTTACGTTATATGTTCCGTTTTTTTAATTGAGGTTTTTGCCGAAAAAACCACTATCTATTTGGAACATTCCGAAACTTTAAGCTTTGATCAAGAACGTATGCCCGATTGCCAGATTCTTGGTGGTAACGTGCAATTCCGACATGATAATGCACTAATGTTCTGCGATAGCGCATTTTTCCATGATAAACAAAATACAATAGATGCGTTTGGCAATATTCGCATTGAACAAGGAGATAGTATATTTGTATATGGAGACAAACTGCATTACGAGGGAAATATCAAATTGGCAAAATTGCGTCATCATGTACGAATGATAAAAGATGGCATGACACTTTATACAGATTCCCTAAATTACGATAGAGAACTAAATGTTGGATACTATTTTAATAAAGGAAAAATTGTTGATAGCACAAATGTATTGACATCAATTAATGGTCACTACTACCCTAACACAAATACAGCAGTATTTCAAAAAGATGTAGTGTTAACAAACCCGGATTTTATTCTGTACTCCGACACCTTAAAATATAATACCGCAACAGATATTGCTTATATACTTGGTCCATCAACAATTTTATATGACAGTACCACAATATACTCAGAATATGGTTGGTATGACACAAAGCAAGAGCACTCAAAACTTATAGACAATTCAATTATTAAAGATAAGGAAGGAAGAACACTTACAGCCGATACAATCTACTATAATAGAAAAAATAACATAGCAAAAGGTTATATAAATGTTCAATTGCGAGACTCTGTGCAAAAATCTATGCTTGTAGGAGACTATGGAATATATAATGAGATGACAAAAATGGGGAGCATGACAAAAAAAGCTACATTTATAGATTTTTCATCGGCCGATTCTCTATTTTTAACCGGAGATACATTATTCTATGCGTCATCCGATAGTGTCACCTCTATAAGAGGGTATTACAATGTGCAATCATGGCAAAAAGACTTTCAATTAATATGTGACTCGATGTACTATTCTACGCAAGATTCAATTATGCGTATGTTTGGAACTCCTATTGCTTGGAATGAAAACAATCAAATTACAGGTGATTCGATATATCTACTAACAAAAGATAATAAGGTAAACAAAATTTTGGTTCAAGGTGCTGCATTTATGTTCATGAAATCTGATAGTACAGAGTACAATCAAGTATCAGGGAAACAATTCACAGGATACGTAAAAGACGAGCACCTTTATAAGTTATTTGTTGATGGTAATGCACTATCTATATATTTCGTAAAAGAAGAAGCAGATTCAACAGAAGAAGCTACATCTGACAGTGCTGAATATATAGGCATTAACAAAGCAGAAAGTAGCGAACTGACAATATATATAGGTCAAGATAACAAACCTGAACGAATTGTTATGACACCTGCATCCAATGGTACAATGTACACTCCGGATAAAAGAACTAATTTAGAATTAACCAGATTAAAAGGATTTATAGATTGCGCAAGTCTAAGACCTAAAGATAAAATCGATATCTACAATAAAAAAGATAAGCATCTGCTTAAACAACAATCGGCAGCTCAGCCACGATATAAGCGAAAAGAGAGATAAAAAAAGGTATCCATTAAATTAATGAATACCTTTTTTAAAAATTGAACTACTATTATTATTCAGGTTGTAGATCTTTCAATTTATCAATACTGTTATCGATAACTGATTGTGGAACTTCATAATCTCCCAAATTACCTGACAGATAATTTTCGTAAGCCATCATGTCAATTAAGCCATGACCTGACAAGTTAAACAAGATCACCTTTTCTTTGCCTTCTTCTTTTGCCTTTAGAGCCTCACGTATAGCAACTGCAATTGCATGGGTCGATTCTGGTGCGGGAATAATTCCTTCTGCACGAGCAAAGGTAATACCGGCTTTAAAGGTCTCAGTTTGGTTTACATCTTCTGCTTCAACTAATCCGTCTTTACGCAATTGACTTACGATAGATCCTGCACCATGATAACGTAAACCTCCTGCATGTATACTTGCAGGCTCAAAATCATGACCTAAAGTATACATAGGCAATAATGGGGTATATCCTTCTGTGTCGCCAAAATCATATTCAAACTTACCACGCGTAAGTTTAGGACAAGATGCTGGTTCTGCAGCAATTAAACGTATATCCTTGCCTTCTGCGAACTTGTGACGCAAGAATGGAAGTGATATACCACCAAAGTTAGAACCACCGCCAAAACAAGCGATAACAACATCAGGATAATCGCCTGCAATCTCCATCTGCTTTTCAGCTTCCAAACCTATTATAGTCTGATGCAACATTACATGATTAAGCACACTACCTAATGTGTATTTTGTGTGTGGATCCTTTAAAGCCTCTTCTACAGCCTCAGAAATAGCCATGCCTAAACTTCCACTAGTACCGGGGAATTGTTTCTGCATCTTCCTTCCTATCTCTGTTGTATCACTAGGAGAAGGGAAAACATTAGCTCCGTAGGTATTCATTACTGCCTTACGATATGGTTTTTGATCATAACTAACTTTTACCATATAAACATTCAAGTTCAAACCGAAATGCTTACAAGCAATACTCATGGCACTACCCCATTGTCCTGCACCTGTTTCAGTAGTAATTGACTTCACGCCTTCAATCTTATTATAATAAGCTTGAGGTATTGCAGAATTCAATTTGTGCGAACCTACCGGACTAACACTTTCGTTTTTAAAATAAATCTTTGCGGGAGTATCTAAGGCTTTTTCCAAACCGGAAGCACGTACCAATGGTGTTGGGCGATATATACGATACAAATTACGCACCTCTTCAGGAATTTCAACCCAACGTTCTGTTGAAACTTCTTGTGCTATAAGACCTTTTGCAAATATAGGTTCCAAATCTGATAGAGAAACCGGTTGTTTGGTTTTTGGATTAAGAGGAGGAAGTGGTTTATTTGGCATATCGGCCAACACATTATACCAGTATTTCGGCATCTCGTCTTCTGAAAGGACTATTTTTTTTGTTGTTTTCATGATAAATATATTTAAAATTATTATTGAGTACTAAATTTTTAAGAAACACCTTTTTATTAATATCGGCACAACTTACGCCATCGAAACACAATTTTTTCCATATTTTGACATTATAATTAATAAAAAAAGAGTCGCAGGTGGATTCCCTACGACTCTTTATGAGATTCATTAAACAACACGAGCGCACATCCACCTTAATTCATAAAGCGTTGCCACCACCAATTATTGTTTAATGCTAAATTTTTCATTTTTATAAAAACTCTTTATATTATCATGTATCAATACTACGACACAAACGTACAAACTTATTTTTAAAAATACCAACAATTACTAATAAAATTACAAAATAATTTGTATTTGCTTAGTAATCAGATTTATGCGTTTGCAGTTTGTTCTACTGCCAATTTTCCACGATAATAGCCACATTCACCACATACTGTGTGAGATATATGTAAGGCACCGCAATTAGGACAAGTTGCCATTGTAGGAGCAACGGCTTTATCATGAGTTCTACGTTTTGCTGTTCTTGTTTTTGATTGTCTTCTTTTAGGATGTGCCATAATTTTCTATATTTAATTGTTCTTTATTAATGATTTTAAAGCATCCCAACGGGGATCTGCTTGTTCGTTTAATTGATTTTCGTAATTGCTAAGTAAACTTTCCATTTGTTTATTACAATCTCCTTCTTTGTGTTTATGCTGTATCGGTATTGATAAAACGATGAATTCATACATCAACCATTCCATATCTATACCCTCAGAATCTTCAGGAATTATAACTCTATCATCATCTTCCTCTAAATAAGCCTCACCATAACTTACCTTTAAGTGTTCATCTACTTTTATTTCCACAGTCACAGGATCTAAGCAACGAACACAAGGAACTTCAACAGAACCATCCATCAACACATCGATACAAAAAGCTTCACCTAGTTTTTTAACTTTCAAATAAGCTTTTACGTCACCTTTTTTAATTTCTGCATCTTCTAACGACTCAAAGAAATTATCATTTAGCACAAAGCTATATGTTGCATTCAGATTATCATCGCTTTTCAGCGGAATCAGATACTTGGAAACTATCGGCATACCAAATACTTCTATAAAAGTGGGGACAAAGGTAAGTATTTTTCACGAATCAAAAAACTTTTTACACGATATTTTTAGTGATTAGAAAACAAATGCAGATTTATCAACATCATACTTTTTTTAATTCGATTCTGAAGGTTGTACCTTTATTAATTTCAGAGTGTTTGACGTAGATTTTTCCTTTATGATACTCTTCTATGATTCGATGTGCCAATGACAAACCTAAGCCCCAGCCACGTTTTTTTGTAGTAAAGCCGGGATTAAATACTTTTTTAATATTTTTTTTAGAGATCCCCTTCCCCGTATCTGTAATATCTATGAATACATTCGATTCTTTATCTCCAATATATATAGTTATGCCACCTTCCCCATTCATTGCATCTACTGCATTTTTACATAGATTTTCTATAACCCATTCGAATAATGGAATATTAATCATTACATAATATGTACTCCCTGAACAAAATTCTATGTTTACTTTTTTTGAAATACGTGTGCGAATATATGTTAGTGATTTTGTTATGAGTTGATTTATTTCAACCAATTCAAATTCTGTTTTAGAACCTATTTGTGAAAAACGCTCGGCAATAGTTCTTAAACGATTGACATCTTTTTCCATTTCGAACATCATCTTATCATCAGGATATTTAGTCTTTAATATCTCAGTCCAAGCTAACATTGACGAAATTGGAGTACCCAACTGGTGAGCTGTTTCTTTAGATAAACCTACCCATACTTTATTTTGTTCAGCACGCTTCATTGCTAACAACACCAATACTACAAGTATAAGATACAATGCAACAACCATAAATTGAACTATGGGAAAATATGCCAACTTTTTAAGCAATAAAGAATTACCATAACAGATATATTGTTTCTCACCATCATCCATTGTTACTACTATTGATTTACGAGCAGCAGCAAAACTTCGCGCTATTGCAGTTAATTCTGCCTCTGTATAATCATCTTTTTCTAAATTTCTATAAGACAAGACCCTAAATGAAGTGTCTGCAAGAACAACAGGAATCGTAGTATTTTCGGATATTACCTCTTGAACGAATGTTAGATCACATCCATCAGGCATACTTACTAATTCGCGAGTTGCATTTGCCCATATTTCCATTCTAGCCTTCTCTTCTATAGACAAACTATTTACCAAATTATGTGTAACATAAAAAGACAGGCCTGCTATTATCACTGCAAGAACTATAAATACAGCCTTAGTGTATTGTTGAATATCGTAAATTGATGATGCCATTAATAATACAACGAAAGATAAGTAAGTTTATTATTAAAACTATCTATATTTATTTTCACTTTCATCTTCCAATATGCTTAAGTAGCTTGCATATCTTGACTTGCTGATATAATGTTTTTCTACGGCCTTTATCACTGCACAGCCGGGTTCATCTTTATGTATACAATTAGCAAATCTGCATTCCTTTGAAGCTGAAAAAATTTCCGGGAAATAGTGTCCAACCTCTCCCGCAACCATATCTATTACTCCGAAGCCTTTTACCCCAGGAGTATCTATTACATATCCACCATTATATGGTAGCATCTCTGAAAAAGTTGTTGTATGCATTCCTGTGTGATGAACTTCAGATATAGCTGCTGTTTTTGTATTAAAAGAAGGATGGAGAATATTTATAAATGATGATTTACCTACACCTGAATTACCTGAAAATAATGTTATTTTATTACGAAGCTTTTCTTTTATTTCTTCAATTCCCTCACCTGTTTTAACAGAAACCGCATGGCAGTGATATCCTAAAATAGAATATAAACGCATATACGCATTCAGCATTTCCTTGTCAGTAGTATTATACAAATCGATTTTATTAAAAACTATAGTAACCGGTATTTTATAGGCTTCTGCGGTAACTAAAAAACGATCTATAAATTCTGCGGGGGTTTCAGGCTCACGTACAGAAACCATTAAAAAAGCCTGATCAATATTTGCCGCTATAATTTGCGATTTTTTTGATAAGTTGGACGATTTACGTATCATATAATTTACACGTGGACAAATTTCTACAATACTATCGCCATCTATACCTACCCTATCACCCACTGCTATGGGATTGGTTGTACGAATCCCTTGTAAACGAAATTTACCCTTGATACGAGATGAAACCATGTCACCATTATCGGTACAAATCTCATACCAACTACCTGTTGTTCGTAGAACCAATCCGAATTGCATATTAGAAAGCCTCTGTTGCTGTTATATAAAACTTAAATTCGCCATAATTATTTCCGGCCACATCGACCCTTAAATGAACCCTCGCGTCATTCAATCTACACCTTAGACCTAAGCCGTATCCGACTTTTATCTTTTGTATATGAGGATCATATATATCTATTACATCTCCAACAGAGCAAAATACTGCAGCTTTTAACCTCCACCAAATAGGAATTCTATACTCTGCTTGAAATTCGAACATAAAATTATCGGTGAATTTACGTTCCCTGAAACCGCGTAAATTATCACTGCCACCTAAGGTCGGCAACATACGAAAAGGAATTTCTTTTCCAAAACGCGCATCTGCATATATTTGCCATGCAAAAACTTGACCAACCCATGTTGGAATATATTGTCTTATGTCTAATGTAAGCGAAGTAACGTCATAACTACTACCTAAAGCTTTTAAATTGGTAAATGCTGACAATTTTATGAAATTGCTAAATTTCTGTGGATAGAATTGATTATCACGAGTATCATACATCAACTGAGCTCCAAAAGCCCACATAAAATAAGGATCCCATCCTGCTTTTCCATACTTTTCTATTAATTCAGGTCTCTTTTTCTCTGTTTCCTCGTCCAATTTCAATTTTTCCCCTAAACAAGACAAATATAAACCCACATGAAAATTGGGAGTAACCGCATAGAATGGCTGAAAATTCAAACTAAAAGCCTCAGACGTGTATTTAACAGACTCATCAAGAGCATCATTACCTATTCCAAAAAACAATTCGGGATAATAACGTAAGTTCAAATTCCCCGTAAAATAAAATTTTTCTTTAGGTGTATAAAAGCGTGGATTAATATTAATTTTAGCTTGATTTAAAAATGTGTAAATAATACTTCCCGAAATACTACTTATCTTTTTAAGATTTTGACTTTTAAAATAATAACCTCCTGAAGCACCTACACCTGCACTTGTTTCCTCTTGATAAAAAACAATCGGCACAGCGAACCAACTCTTTTTTACAACGGGACAATAAACTTGCGTTAAAGTGTCTGATTCAGTATGTTGTATTGAATCATTTGAAGAATATACAACTTGTGTCGCAAGGAGCGCAGTTAAAACGAAAAGAAATACCCTCATACAAGGAAGTTATACCGTCATAATCTCTTTTTCTTTTTCAAAGACTATCTCGTCAACTTGTTTAATATATTTATCGTGTACTTTCTGAATTTCAGATTCAGCATCTTTTTCAACATCCTCAGGCATTCCTTCTTTTACTGATTTCTTAAGATTATCAATAGCCTCTCTACGTGCTGTACGTATACTAATCTTAGCATCTTCACCCTCTTGTTTAGATTGTTTTACTAAATTACGACGTCTTTCTTCTGTTAACGGAGGTATTCCTAAACGGATAACTTCACCATTATTCTCTGGAGTAATACCAACCTCTGATGCTAAAATTGCTTTTTCAATTTCACGAAGCATCGATTTTTCCCATGGTTGTACTACTATCGATTTAGCATCAGGTGTGTTTATATTAGCTACATTACTAAGAGGAGTCAGAGTTCCATAATATTCAACTTTCACGCCATCTAAGATTCTTGGATTTGCCTTACCGGCACGTATGTGTGCAAGAGACTCATCCAAAAAGAACATTGAATTTTCCATTTTCTCGATAGCATCTTTTAAATTTTTCTGAACATCAAGCATTGTTGTATATATTATTGTTATTTTACTAAAGTTCCTATTTTTTCACCAGAGATGACACGTTTCAAATTACCATACACATCCATATTAAATACATATATTGGCAGTCTGTTTTCTTTACACAGCGTAGTCGCCGTTAAATCCATAATCTTCAAATTTCTGTTGTATATCTCATCGAAAGTTATCTCAGAGAATTTTTCTGCTTTAGGATCTTTTTCCGGATCTGTTGTATAAACACCATCAACACGAGTACCTTTTAGCATCAAATCAGCTTTCACTTCTATACCACGCAAGGCAGAAGCTGTATCAGTAGTAAAGAATGGATTTCCTGTACCTCCTGATACAATTACAATCTCACCTGCTTCAATACATTTTATTGCCTTAGAACTACTATATAATTCACCTATAGGTTCCATACCTATAGCTGTAAGTACCCTATTCTTTACATTCAAAGCATCTAAAGCAGAGCTTAGTGCCATACTATTAATCACAGTAGCCAACATTCCCATCTGATCACCTTTAACACGATCAAATCCTTTTGCAGCACCACTCAAACCTCTAAATATATTTCCGCCACCAATAACTATTGCTATCTGCACCCCCATTGAAGCTATTTCACTGATTTGTTCAGCATATTGAGACAAACGCTTTGAATCTATTCCATAGCCTTGTTCGCCCATAAGCGACTCACCACTCAATTTTAATAAGATCCTTTTATATGTAAGCATATTAATTAATTTGCAGTGTGCAAATATAGCATAATTATTTACACAAAAAAAGGGATAAGATTAAGTCTTATCCCTTTTTATAATATAAATAAAGTTATTCAGCAGCAGGTGTTTCTGCTACAGGATTTTCTTTAATTGCATCCTCTACTACTTCTGCTGTTTCAACTTTTGCTTCTACTGCTTTCTTTGCACCAGCACGACGTGTTTTAGTTTTCTTCTTTGATGCTGTATCTTTCAACATGTTTTCGTTGTAATCAACAAACTCAATGAAACACATTTGAGCAGCATCTCCTAAACGGAAGCCTGTTTTCAAAATACGTGTATAACCACCGGGACGATCGGCTATGCGTTGAGAAATTTCACCGAAAAGAACTGTAACTGCTTCCTTATTCTGTAAAGCTGAAAAAACGATTCTTCTAGAATGAGTTGTATCCTCTTTTGATTTTGTAATCAACGGCTCAACAAACTTACGCAATTCTTTTGCCTTTGCGAGCGTAGTATTGATCTTCTTATACTTAATTAGGGAAACAGCCATGTTTGACAACATTGCATTGCGATGATTCGCTTTTCTTCCCAAATGATTAAATTTCTTATTATGTCTCATCTCGTATTACTCTTTATCTAATTTATACTTAGAAATGTCCATACCAAACGACAAGTTCAAACTTGCCAATTTAGCATCTAACTCTACTAACGATTTCTTACCAAAATTGCGGAATTTCAACAAATCATTTCTGTTGAAAGAAACCAACTCAGCTAAAGTTTCAACATCAGCAGCCTTTAAGCAATTTAATGCACGTACTGACAAATCAAGATCAACTAACTTAGTTTTCAACAACTGACGCATATGCAATGCATCTTCATCAAATTCTTCTCCACCCTCTGAATCATTGAAATCAATTGTTATTTTCTCATCAGAGAACAACATAAAGTGATGAATCAATATTTTTGCAGATTCTTTCAAAGCTTCCTTAGGATGAATAGAACCATCTGTATCAATTTCTATTACTAATTTTTCATAGTCTGTTTTTTGTTCTACACGGTAGTTTTCAACAGAATATTTAACATTAACAATAGGTGTGTAAATAGAGTCTATTGGTATAACATCTAATCCTTGAACTAAGCCACGATTTTCATCAGCAGGAACATATCCACGTCCTTTGTTAATCGTTAATTCGATATGGAAAGATGCCTTAGGATCCATTGTACATATTAAAAGATCCGGATTCAATACCTCAAAAGCAGTTAAATGTTTACCAATATTACCTGCCTTAAATGTGGTTGTATCTGCTACGTCGATTGTAACTTTTTCACTATCCACACCTTCAACAAGTTGTTTAAAACGAACTTGTTTTAAAGCTAAGATAATATTCGTTACATCCTCCATTATTCCAGGAACTGTAGCAAATTCGTGTTGTACTCCATCAATCCTTAACGATGTGATGGCAAAGCCCTCCAATGAAGAAAGCAAGATGCGGCGTAAAGCATTACCGATAGTAATACCGAAGCCCGGCTCCAATGGTCTGAATTCAAACTTACCATGGAACGTGTCTGCCTCCAACATGATAACTTTTTCTGGTTTTTGAAATGGTAATATAGCCATAATTCTACATTATTTAGAATAAAGTTCGACGATTAATTGTTCCTTAATATTTTCCGGAATATCTGCACGATCTGGCATGTGTAAGAATTTTCCAGACATAGAAGATTCATCAAACTCTAACCATGGGTATTTACTATGATTAAATCCACTTAATGCATTCACAATAACCTCTAATGATTTAGATTTTTCGCGAACTGCAACAACATCACCTTGTTTTACTTGAAAAGAAGGAATATTTACAACTTCTCCATTAACAACAACATGTTTGTGCCCTACTAATTGACGTGCAGCCGAACGAGAAGGAGCCATTCCTAAACGGAATACAACATTGTCTAAACGAGATTCCAACAATTGTAATAAAACCTCACCAGTAATACCTTTTGTGCGAGATGCTCTGTCAAACAAATTTGAGAATTGTTTTTCCAAAACACCATAAGTATATTTAACTTTTTGTTTTTCTTTCAACTGAACACCGTATTCAGAAGTTTTACGTTTACGAGAATTACCGTGTTGACCGGGAGGATAATTCTTCTTAGACAAAACTTTGTCAGCGCCAAATATTGCTTCTCCAAACTTACGCGCTATTTTTGTTTTAGGTCCTGTATATCTTGCCATTTTATTCTATTTTTAGCGGTTTAACTTATTATACTCTACGTCTTTTAGGAGGACGGCAACCATTGTGAGGTAGCGGTGTTACATCTACAATTTCTGTTACCTCTATACCTGCTCCATGAATTGTACGAATAGCAGATTCTCTTCCATTACCCGGACCTTTTACGTAAGCTTTTACTTTACGCAGACCCAAATCAAATGCAACCTTTGCACAATCTTGTGCTGCCATTTGAGCTGCATACGGTGTATTCTTTTTTGAACCGCGAAAACCCATTTTACCTGCAGACGACCAAGAAATTACTTCTCCTTGGGCATTTGTAATCGTAACAATTATATTGTTAAATGATGAACATACGTGGGCTTGACCAGTTCCATCTATTTTCACTACTCTTTTTTTAGTAGCGGCAGTTTTTTTTGCCATATCTTAATTTATTTTCTGTTCTACAATTAATTACTTAGTTGCCTTTTTCTTGTTTGCAACTGTTTTCTTCTTTCCTTTGCGCGTACGTGCATTGTTTTTTGTACTTTGGCCACGCAATGGTAAACCTAAACGATGACGAATACCGCGATAGCAGCCAATATCCATTAAACGTTTAATGTTCAATTGTACCTCAGAACGCAAATCACCTTCCACTTTAAATTTAGAGGAAAGGATGTCACGGATTTTTGCCGCTTGGTCATCTGTCCAATCTTTAACTTGAATGTCTTTGTCGACACCAGCTTCCGACAATATTTTGTTGGCGCTGTTTCTTCCTATTCCGTAGATATAGGTTAAACCTATTTCACCTCTCTTATTCTGAGGTAAATCTACTCCTGCAATTCTTATAGCCATAAACTATTTTATATGATTTTGGTAAATTATTAACCTTGACGTTGTTTCATCTTTGGATCTTTTTTGTTGATCACATAAAGACGACCTTTTCTTCTGACGATTTTGCAATCATCACTGCGTTTTTTAACAGATGTTCTGACTTTCATTATTTAAAATTTAAATTATTTGTATCTGAACGAAATTCTTCCTTTACTCAAATCATAAGGTGACATTTCAACACGCACCTTATCACCAGGTAATATACGAATATAATGCATACGCATCTTACCCGATATGTGAGCTGTAATTTCATGCCCATTTTCCAATTCTACTCGAAACATTGCGTTTGACAATGCTTCTACGATGGTTCCATCTTGCTCTATCGCTGTTTGTTTTGACATTTATGATTTGTGACTTAAAACTTCATCTACATAATCGAACGATGATAATATTTCTGCTTCTCCTTTATGAATTGCAATTGTATGTTCAAAATGAGCGGATGGTTTTCTATCTATGGTACGAACGGTCCAACCATCTTTTTCAAAAACAATACCCTTGTTACCCATATTTATCATTGGCTCTATAGCAATTGTCATTCCTTCTTTCAAAAGTATACCCTGACCACGTTTTCCATAATTTGGTACCTCAGGAGCTTCATGCATATTGCGTCCTACTCCATGTCCTACCATTTCTCTTACTACAGAGAAACCAACTGCTTCACAATGATGCTGAATTGCATATCCCACATCTCCTATTCGGTTCCCATGAATAGCCATTTCTATACCTTTGTATAAAGCTTCACGAGTAGTCCTTAGAAGTTTTTGTGTCTTTTCATCAACATTTCCAACACAAAATGTAAATGCTGAGTCTCCATAAAATCCATCAATTATTGTTCCGCAATCTACCGAAACTATATCACCGTCTTTCAAAGTATATTTAGATGGTATTCCATGAACAACTTGCTCATTTACGGAAATACATAAAGTATTTGGGAAACCATTATAACCTAAAAAACCAGGAGTTGCACCATTTGCACGAATAAAATCCTCTGCAATTTTATCTAATTCAAGTGTTGTTACTCCAATTTCAATCGCCTTTGCGACTTCTGCCAATGTTTTTCCGACAAGCCTATTGCTTTTTTTTAATATAGCAATCTCTTCCGGAGTTTTAAGATATATCATCTTTATTTTTAATATGCGGCTATCGAGCCACTTCTCCCTTTTATTTTTCCACCTTTCATCAATCCATCATAATGACGCATTAATAAATAGCTTTCGATTTGTTGTAGTGTGTCTAGAACAACACCTACCATAATCAAAAGAGATGTTCCTCCAAAAAATTGAGCAAAAGATGCGCTTACGCCTAACCATTCAGATCCTGCAAACGCAGGCAAGATAGCTACAATACCCAAGAATATAGAACCTGGTAATGTAATTCTAGACATAATTGTATCCAAATACTCAGCTGTTTTCTTTCCTGGTTTAATACCCGGAATAAAACCATTATTACGTTTCATCTCTTCCGCCATTTGAGTAGGATTTACTGTTACTGCTGTATAAAAATACGTAAATGCGATAATCAGTAAAAAGAACACACAATTATACCAAAAACTGTTATTATCCATAAAAGTCATGGCAAAATTACTAACTTCTCCATCTGACGCAAATAAACCAGATAAAGATGCCGGAATGAACATAATCGCTTGAGCAAAAATGATAGGCATTACGTTTGCTGCATTCACTTTTAATGGAATGTATTGACGAACACCACCATATTGTTGATTACCTACAACACGTTTTGCATATTGTACAGGAACTTTACGAGTACCTTGAACTAATAATACACTAAATCCTATTACTACTAACAAGAATACTATCTCCGCCAAGAACAATACTAAACCACCGGCAGCCTCGTGCAAACGAGATGAAAACTCACCTACAATTGCTCTTGGAAAACGCGCTATAATACCTACTAAGATGATAAATGAAATACCATTACCTACACCCTTTTCTGTAATACGTTCGCCTAACCATAGTACAAACATACTACCGGCTGCCAAAATCAATACAGATGTGATCATAAAAAATGCACCTTCAGGAACAACTGATCCTACTTGCATTCTTAAATTGATCAAATATGCAGGTCCTTGAAGCAATAAAATCAAAATAGTCAAATAGCGAGTGATTTGATTCATGCGTTGGCGACCGCTTTCTCCTTCACGTTGCAATTTTTGAAAATATGGGAAAGCCATACCTAACAATTGCACTACGATTGATGCCGAGATATACGGCATAATCCCCAATGCAAAAATTGATGCATTAGAAAAAGCACCACCAGAGAACATATCCAACAACATCATTAAACCTCCACTAGTTTGTTTACTCAGTTCAGAAAGTTGTGTTGTGTCTATACCAGGAAGAGCGATATAGGAACCAAAACGATAAACTATAACCAAAAGAAATGTAATGGCTAGTCTACTTTTAAGCTCCTCTATCTTAAATATATTCCGTATTGTTTCAATAAATTTTTTCATGATAACG
>JAKIYQ010000100.1:0-2699 GCA_022708465.1 Bacteroidota bacterium
AAAATCCTATGTACTAGGCATGCTGTTCTACAGGTTTATTTCTGAAGGCCTTAGCTCATAGCAAGCTACTAAAAGAGAAGAGAATAATAAACGAAGTAACTCCATAAAAATGAATAAAGAACTACAGTTTTTGCTTTATACAACGCCAAACGAAAATATTAAAATTGATGTTGTGATAAATGATGAAACACTTTGGCTAACACAGAAAGCGATGGCCGAATTGTTTGGTTTTGGAGTACCTGCCATAAGCAAGCACATTAAAAATATTTTCGAAGAAAGGTAACTATCTGAAAATACGACTGTTTCCAAAATGGAAACAGTCGTAAATCGTCGATTTAGAGGAGAATTCAGCAACTTATACAACTACGAATTTGAATCAATTTATGCAGTGCAGATATTCTTTTAAGAGTATCTGCACTGTTGTATATACATTAATCAGTCACGATATTACGACATTATTTAATAATTACGGCAACCAGTCCAAACTATTTGTCAATGGATTTGTTTTGCGCCATTGTTCAAGTTCTTCATAAGTTTTCACTTTCCCTGAAAATACTGCATGATATATCTCTATTCCAGGAATCTTAATGTTATCAGGAATATCATACTTGATTTGAAGAATTGTTTGACGAATATCTGGAGTTAGTTTATTGATTATAGCATTTGTAACATTTTCTACCGTGCCATCGTATTTGGAACCTTTACGAATTTGAATCATATCCATTTTCCAAACATTCATATCGTTGTTTTCATACAAAACGTGCCACTCTATACATTCTTCTTCAGTATCAATTCCGTTTATATAGTGGATTTCTTTGAATTGTAATTTTTCCGCCAAACTTTGCATAACAGAAAAACTCTCAGCTATATCCAGTTTATCGGTATAAATGTGCATATCTATATCACAAGCTTTCATCATTAAGCCGGTTTTAAGCGAACCTATAATATTAACAGTTGCTCCAATACTCTCCCATGCCTTAATAATACGAGTATCTTCAAGTATTTTCCAAGCAGTCTTTTGATTTTGTTCTGAAATTTTAAGAATATCCATACATCTAATTTTTGAAGCTGCAAAGATACGAAAAGCCCCCTATTTAAATCTCTTAACAGCCATTAAATATGGGAATAGCTTTCGTTCAGGTGGCAAAATCTTTGTATGTTGCATGAGTTTAAGCGAACTCTTATTCAAAAAAAATAATTAACTTTGAGCATGACAACAAAAATTCTATTTGTGTGCCTTGGAAATATATGCCGTTCGCCTGCTGCTGAGGGTATTATGCTGCATTTAATTAAAGAGAAAGGATGCTCCGAACTATTTGAGATTGATTCGGCCGGGATTATAGATTATCATCAAGGCGAATTACCCGATTCGCGAATGCGCACCCACGCCATGAAACGCGGATACAATCTTACGCACAGAGCAAGACGCATCACTATAGACGACTTTTATAATTTTGACCTGATACTTGGAATGGACGATGGCAATATTGATGCATTGCAAGAATTAGCACCAACGTTAGAAACAAAAAACAAAATAAGTCGAATGACCGATTATTGCGTCAATATAATTGCAGACCATGTTCCGGATCCATACTATGGAGGAGCCGGAGGTTTTGAGTACGTACTCGATATTTTGGAAGATGCCTGTAATGGTATTTTATCAAAAAAATGCCACAAAATATTGATATTTTAAATATTTAATGATAAATTTGTGATTTACCATAAAATTAAAGCATTATGAAAACAAATTAGGAAATTCGCAGCATGGCTTGCGATTCATTAAAAGGCAATTGGTCTATGCCTGTGTTATCAACTTTTCTTATACTCTTAATGAGTGCAATGACCGCAATCCCTTTTGGCGGAATTATAGTATCAATATTCTTTTTCGTACCTGTTTGTTATAGTTTGACTCAGGCATATTTGATATTTATACGAGGCGATAAAGATAATTTGATTGCTAGAATGTTTGATTGCTTTAAAAATTACGGCAGAGCATTAAGTGTATCTTTACTTCAAGCCATATATATTATTTTGTGGACTCTATTGTTGTTTGTCCCGGGTATTATTAAATCATACTCTTATTCTCAAGCATTTTTTATTGCCTTAGATAAACCCGAATTGGGAGCTGAAGAATGCATAAATGAAAGTATGCGTATGATGAATGGTTACAAAATGAAACTTTTCTTGCTAGATCTTAGCTTTATAGGATGGTGGTTACTAAGCATACTCTCATTGGGTATCGGTTTCTTGTGGTTGTTACCTTACATATATACATCACACAGTCATTTCTACGAAGAATTAAAAGCAAAAACTGCAAATCAATAATATTAAAACATAGCAAAACCCCGAGTATTAAAAATAAATACTTGGGGTTTATTGTAAAATATTTTTAAAATCATTGCCAATTAAAATATTGTTCGTAATATTGCGAACAATTTATTCGTGGATATATGACAAAAGAACTCAATAACGAACAGATAGCACGTTTTGCGAAAGCCTTGGGTCACCCAACACGCATTGCAATACTACGATTTTTGGCTAATCGTACTACTTGCTATTTTGGCGATATTTTTGAAGAACTTCCAATTGCAAAAGCAACTGTATCGCAACATCTAAAGGAATTAAAAGATGCCGGACTAATCCAAGGCGAAATAGAAGCCCCAAAAGTAAAATACTGCATAAACCGGGAGAATTGGAAA
>JAKIYQ010000042.1:0-12000 GCA_022708465.1 Bacteroidota bacterium
TTGACATTCAATTTATTTAAAAGTATCGGGTTAATTATGTTCGGTATAGTTTTTGTAATGAAACGCAGACCCGTGACAATTAAAATTGAAATAATTACCGATAAAGTAATCGAATGGGCTAAGGCTGATAAAAGAAGCTTTAACACTCAACTTGAAAATTATTACAACACCCCTATTTAGTTATCAACATTGCAAAGATTCTTATCGCTTGAAAGTTGATAATACTCAACTATTTTTTATCTTTGCACGGCGAAAATTCGCAACAGCATGAAAAATACAAGAAACTTCTGCATTATTGCCCATATTGACCATGGTAAAAGTACTTTGGCAGATCGTTTGCTTGAACTAACTCAAACTGTTACGGGCAAAGACTTGCAAGCTCAAGTACTTGACAATATGGATTTGGAGCGCGAAAGAGGCATAACAATTAAAAGTCATGCTATCCAAATGGACTACAAATACAAAGGTGAAAAATATACTTTGAATTTAATAGACACTCCGGGACATGTGGATTTTTCGTATGAGGTTTCGCGTTCGATAGCTGCTTGTGAAGGAGCTCTTCTTATTGTGGATGCCACACAAGGCATACAGGCTCAAACAATATCAAACTTATACATGGCCATAGAAAATGATTTGGAAATTATTCCGATCATGAATAAAATGGATATGGATAGTGCTATGCCTGAAGAGGTTGAAGATCAGATTGTTGAATTATTAGGATGCAAAGCTGAAGAAATAATTAGAGCAAGTGGTAAAACGGGTATGGGAGTACCTGAAATATTAAACGCTATTGTTGAACGTATAAAACCACCTAAAGGAGACCCTGAAGCCCCACTCCAATGCTTGATATTTGATTCTGTTTTTAATTCATTTAGAGGCATTATTACTTATATAAAGGTCGTTAACGGCACTATGCACACAGGCGATCTTGTAAAGTTTGTAAATACAGGCAAACAATATTACGCTGACGAAATTGGTGTTCTGAAGCTAGAAATGGAACCTAAAGAAGAATTGACATGTGGCAATGTAGGTTACATAATTTCAGGCATAAAGGTCTCGAAAGAAGTTCGTGTAGGTGATACAATTACACACGTAGAAGATCCTTGCGATTCTGCAATTGATGGTTTTGAAGAAGTAAAACCAATGGTTTTCGCAGGTGTTTATCCAATAGATTCTGAAGATTTTGAGGATTTGCGTTCGTCAATGGAAAAATTGCAATTGAATGATGCGGCACTTACTTTCACACCGGAATCATCAGCAGCTTTAGGCTTCGGTTTTAGATGCGGATTCTTGGGTATGCTGCACATGGAGATTGTACAAGAACGCTTAGAACGCGAATTCAATATGGATGTTATTACTACAATTCCTAACGTCCAATACAAAATATATACGAAAAAAGATGAGTTACTTGAAGTACATAATCCTTCGGGGATGCCTGATATCACACTTATTGATCGTATAGAAGAACCTTATATCCGTGCATCAATCATTACAAA
This sequence comes from Bacteroidota bacterium, assembly GCA_022708465.1. Taxonomy (GTDB): domain Bacteria; phylum Bacteroidota; class Bacteroidia; order Bacteroidales; family Paludibacteraceae; genus Enterocola. The sequence continues at coordinate 1,497 of JAKIYQ010000042.1, forward strand.
AACCGACTTTATAGGTGCTATTATGACCCTATGCCTCGGTAAACGCGGTGAATTGATAAAACAAGAATACGTTTCATCAAACAGAATAGAAATATTATATGATATACCAATGGGCGAAATTGTATTTGATTTTTATGATAAATTGAAATCAATTTCAAAAGGTTATGCATCATTCGATTATCATATAAACGGATTCCGTCCTTCAAAATTAGTAAAATTGGATATCTTACTTAATGGAGAACCTGTAGATGCTTTATCATCTTTAACTCATGCTGATAATGCTGTTACAATCGGACGAAGAATGTGTGAAAAGTTAAGAGAATTGATTCCTCGTCAACAATTTGAAATTGCTATACAAGCAGCAATCGGAGCTAAAATTATAGCACGCGAAACAATAAAACCTGTACGAAAAGATGTAACTGCCAAATGTTACGGAGGTGATATATCGCGTAAACGCAAGTTGCTTGAAAAACAGAAAAAGGGTAAAAAACGTATGAAACAGATTGGTTCTGTTGAAGTGCCTCAAAAAGCCTTTATGGAAGTACTTAAATTGGATTAAATATTAACTATTAACTTTTAAAAAATTATGGAGACATCGGTTCCCGCATGGACACTCATTCCCTTTGGAATGATGTTAATGTGTATTGCGATCGCACCACTCTTCTTAGAAAAGAGTTGGGAGAAAAATCTGAACAAGTTGATTGTATCACTTGTTTTAGGTTTACCTACTGCGGCTTATATGGTATACATAGGCCTTGGTGAAAAAGTTGCACATCAATTAATGTTTGATTATGTGCCTTTTATCATTTTACTTTGCTCTCTGTTTGCTGTAACAGGAGGTATTCATTTAAGCGGTGATATCGCTGCAAAACCTAAAATTAATACTCTGTTTTTGGGTATTGGTTACGTTTTGGCATCAATTATGGGAACAACAGGTGCTGCAATGCTTTTAATCAGACCTATTATTGCAACAAATGCACAACGTAAACACAAAACACATACTATTTTGTTCTTTATTGCAGCGGTTGCTAACTGTGGTGGTTTATTAACTCCACTCGGCGATCCTCCACTATTCTTACTTTATTTACGTGGTGCTGAATTTACATGGTTTTTAAATTTATTACCGGAATGGGCTTTTGTAGGAGCTTTATTATTAGGAATTTACTTCTTAGTTGATACTTACTATTATAAGAAAGAAAATCTTGCTGACATCAAAAAAGACAATACCCAAAAGTCACCTATTCGTATAAGCGGAAATGTAAATTTCTTATATTTGGTAGGAATTGTATTATCCGTAGCATTTATCAATCCGGGTACAATTCCGGGAATGGCTGATCATGACGGATATACAGCTAATCTTGTAATGAAATATTTACGCGAAATTGTTTTAGTTCTTATCATATTAGGATCTATATTTACAACTAAAAAAGATATTCGCATCGCAAACAATTATTCATGGTCTCCTATAATTGAAGTAGCTGCATTATTCTTAGGTATTTTTATAACTATGACTCCTGCATTATTGTTCTTACAAGAACATGCTGCAAGTTTAGGTTTGGATAAACCTTGGCAATTTTATTATGCAACAGGTGCTTTAAGCTCTTTCCTTGATAACGCTCCTACAGCACTTGCATTTCATAGTGTAGCTAGCGGTTTACCTGAATCTATAGCAGCAGCTAATGCAAACATTGTTGATGGTTTGTTGAATTTTAACGGAAATGATGTATCATTTGTTGCGCGGGTTCCTGAAACCTTGCTAAAAGCCATTTCTATTGGTGCTGTATTTTTTGGTGCTATGACCTATATTGGTAACGGACCAAACTTTATGGTTAAAGCTATCGCTGAAGAGAACAAAATTTCAATGCCTAGTTTCTTTGGATACATGATAAAATTCTCTTTGATAATTTTATTACCGATTTATATTATAACTCAATTGATTTTCTTTTAAATAATGAACGAATTAACTGCTTTAACAGCCATATCGCCCATTGACGGACGTTATCGTGGAAAGACAAATGTATTAGCGGAATATTTTTCTGAATATGCCTTAATCCGCTATCGTGTAAAGGTAGAAGTGGAATATTTTATCGCTCTATGCGAATTACCATTACCACAACTTAAATCAATAAATAGTAATCTATTTAAGGATTTGAGAGATATTTACAAGAACTTTTCTGAGTCTGATGCACAAGCAATAAAAGACATTGAAAAGGTTACTAATCACGATGTTAAAGCGGTAGAATATTTTTTAAAAGAAAAATTTGACAAACTTGGTTTGGCCGAATACAAAGAATTCATCCATTTGGGATTGACATCGCAAGACATAAATAACACTGCCTTGCCTATGTCTGTAAAGAATTGTTTGGATGATGTATATTATCCTGCCATTCAAGAATTAATTGACAAATTAAATTGCTTAGCTGACACATGGAAAGATATTCCCATGTTGGCAAAGACACACGGACAACCTGCATCTCCTACCCGTTTGGGTAAGGAGATTAAGGTGTTCGCAATTAGACTTGAACAACAGTTAAGTTTGCTTAAATCAGTTCCTATATCTGCAAAATTTGGCGGCGCAACCGGAAATTACAATGCACATCTTGTTGCATATCCAAGCTACGATTGGAAACAATTTGGGGATAAGTTTGTAAGTGAAAAACTAGGATTACAAAGAGAAAGATGGACGACTCAAATATCTAACTATGATAATTTAGCTGCTCTTTGCGATGGTTTAAAACGAATCAACACTATTATCATTGATTTAGATCGCGATTTCTGGACATATATCTCAATGGAATACTTTAAGCAGACAATAAAAGCCGGTGAAGTTGGTTCATCTGCAATGCCACACAAAGTAAATCCTATTGATTTTGAAAATTCGGAAGGTAACTTAGGCTTATCAACCGCAATTTTGGAGCATTTGGCTCACAAATTACCTGTATCACGTTTACAACGCGACTTAACTGACTCTACTGTTATTAGAAACATGGGAGTACCTTTTGCTCACACATTGATTTCGATACAAAGCACAATGAAAGGTTTAGGTAAATTAATTTTGAATGAACCTGCTTTAGAACGTGATTTGGAACATTGCTGGAATGTTGTTGCAGAGGCTATTCAAACAATTTTACGTAGAGAAGGATATCCAAAACCCTACGAAACACTGAAAGAATTAACTCGTACCAATAGTACAGTTACTGAAGAATCAATACATGCCTTTATTGAAACATTAAATGTATCTGAAAGTGTAAAAGCTGAATTGAGACAAATAAGTCCGTTCAACTACACCGGAATGTAATTAAGTATTTACAGCAAGCACTAACAACACAAGAAAGTGAAACAAATTTGGATATTACTAAAACGCTTTGTGCCGCCTTACAAAATTAATGCGGTAGGTGTTGTGTCGTATAGTATGTTGTCAACTATACTTAGCTTGTTTTCTTTTGCACTAATCGTTCCTATTCTGGAAATTCTTTTTCAGACTCGTGAGGCTGTATATACAATTCAAAGTATGGACAATGTGCAGACAATGCAATTGTTTGATGTTTTAAAGAATAATCTATACTATTACATAACTCAGTTTATTGGAGTTTATGGTCCGACAGCAACACTGATTGTATTATCAATAGCTCTTGTAATCATGACATTCTTAAAAGTTATTACTTTTTATGCAAGTGCCATGTCAATGTCAAAAATACAATCAGGAGTTTTGCGAGACCTACGTAACACCTTATTTAGTAAGATCGTAAGTTTACCAATCGGATTTTTTAGCGAAGAGCGTAAGGGTGATATCATGGCACGTATGAGCGTCGATGTGAACGATGTTGAAACGTCAATCATGAGTTCGCTTGACATGTTAATAAAAAACCCGCTTATTATCATTATTTATTTGATTGTGATGTTTGTAATAAGTTGGGAATTATCTGCTTTTGTAATTATAATGCTGCCTATTAGTGGTGTTTTGATTGGGCAAGTTGGTAAAAACCTAAAGAAAAGTTCTTTGGAATGTGCAGAACAAGGAGGAGCCTTAAATGCACAAGTTGAAGAAACATTAGGTGGTTTACGTATTGTAAAGGCATTTAATGCAGAATCGAAAATAGAAGACAGATACAGAAAACTAACTAACAAGAATAGAGAATCTGTATTAAAAGTTTTACGTCGCCAACAGTTGGCTCATCCAATGAGCGAATTTTTGGGAACGACTGTAATATCTATTGTTCTATGTTATGGAGGTAACTTGATTTTAAATACGAGTAACTCACCATTAACAGCTCCCGTATTCATATATTATATCTTGTTGTTTTATAGTATAATTAACCCTATTAAAGAACTATCTAAAGCTGCATATAGCGTTCGTAAAGGTTCAGCATCACTGCAACGTATTGATAAAATATTAGCTGCAAAAAACCCATTAACATGGCCTAAAAATTCGATTAAACTTGACGAATTTAAACATCAAATAGAATATAAGAATGTCAGTTTTTCATACCAAACGGAATTGGTACTTCGCAATGTTAATCTTACTATTGAAAAAGGTAAAACCATAGCCTTAGTAGGTCAATCAGGTTCGGGCAAATCTACTTTGGTTGATTTATTACCACGTTTTTGGGATGTAACGGATGGAGAGATTTTGATTGATGGCATTAATATCAAACAAATGACTCTACACAATTTACGTGCACTTATGGGTAATGTAAATCAGGAAGCCATATTATTTAATGATTCGTTTTACAATAACATTACCTTTGGCGTTGAAAATGCTACCGAAGAAGAGGTAATTAAAGCTGCCAAAATAGCAAATGCACATGATTTTATTACTGCCACAGAACAAGGATATAATACTAATATTGGGGATAGAGGAAGTAAATTATCCGGCGGACAACGTCAACGCATTAGTATAGCAAGAGCTATTTTAAAAAACCCTCCTATTTTAATTTTAGACGAAGCCACATCGGCCTTAGATACTGAATCGGAAAAACTTGTACAAGAGGCTTTAGAGAACCTGATGAAGAATCGTACAACAATTGTAATTGCACATCGCTTATCAACTATAAAGAATGCTGATGAGATATGCGTTATTGATAATGGTATGATTACCGAAAGAGGTACACACGACGAGCTTATTGCTCTTAATGGCATCTATAAGAAGTTACAACAAGACCAAAGTTTGAATTAATTCGGATAGTAAATCGGTATTATCTTCGAGAGCATTACCAATTACGACTAAATCTGCTCCTGCTTGAAAAACTTTCTTCATTTCTTCTGCAGACCTTATTCCTCCACCAACAATTAATGGAATGTTTATTGACTGCTTTACAGAGTTTATCATTTTATCTGGTACTCTTAATTGAGCACCACTACCCGCTTCTAAATAAATAGCTTTTTGACCTAAAAATTCGCCGGCTATAGCTGTTGCTACTGCAATACTAGTCTTATTACGAGGAATTGGTTTAGTATTGCTGATGTACTCAACACTTGTCATAGTGCCACTCTCAATCAATATATATCCGACCGGTATAACACTTATTCCGGAACGCTTAATATATGGAGCTGAATTTACATGTTGAGATATTAAGTAATCGGGATTTCGACCTGAAATAAGGGATAAATACAATAATGCATCTGCTTTAGGACTAAACTGAGAAGCATTACCGGGAAATATTATTACAGGTATATTTACTGCTTTTTTTATTGATTCTATGGCCTTTTCTGTAGATGCGGATGTAATGCTGCCACCAACAAAAATGTAATCGGGAGTGTATTTAGACAAGAGAGATAACAAATGCGCAAACTTATCGCTCCCATAAGAATCGGGATCGATAAGTATTGCTAATTGTTTTTTATTTAGTGAAAACACTATCCTATTTGTTATTAATACGACGTAGAACGAAAGCAGAACGTGATGGCACGTATAGCTTAATCCATTCTTTATCTATAAAGCCATCAGCAGGCATTGTAAAGTGATGTATAGATTCGTCGCTTAAACCGAATCCACCAAATGATTTAGAATCAGTATTAAGTACCATCTCATATTCACCTGGAGCAACTAACATACCATAATCGGTATAAGAATTGCATGGATGAAAATTATATACAAACAATAAATCGTCTCGACCAAAAGCCAATACCTGATCACCTGAATTTTCCCAATATTTATATAATGAAATTTCTTGGAATTTATCTCTTTCAACAATTAAATCAACCATAGCCTTATCAAAATCAGCTAATGCTTTATATAAATAATTAGGATTATCTACCAACTCCCATTGACGTCTTGCATATTTATACGACCATCCATTCCCTTCTCTTGGGAAATCTATCCATTCCGGATGACCGAATTCATTACCCATAAAATTAAGGTAACCTCCGTTTATTGTAGATGCAGTAATTAATCTAATCATTTTATGCAACGCGATACCTCTATCTACCATGTATGTTGTATCACCCTTTTGCATATGCCAATACATGTCGGCATCAATCAAACGGAATATTATAGTCTTATCGCCTACTAATGCTTGATCGTGACTTTCTGCATAACTAATAGTTTTTTCGTCACTTCTACGATTAGTAAGTTCCCAGAATAAATGTCCCGGTTTCCAATTCTCATCCGTGTATTCTTTGATATATTTTATCCATAAATCAGGAATACCCATTGCCATACGATAATCAAATCCCATACCACCATCAACGAATTTGCTTGCCAATCCGGGCATTCCGCTCATTTCTTCCGCAATTGTAATCGCTGTAGGCTTTACCTCGTGAATCAATTGATTTGCTAATGTAAGGTAACAAATGGCATCACCATCTTGATTTAAATTATAATAATCTGCATAACCGCTAAAAGCTTCTCCAAGTCCGTGACTCAAATATAACATTGATGTAACGCCATCGAAACGGAATCCATCAAAATTGTATTCTTCAAGCCAGAATTTACAATTTGACAAAAGGAAATGCAAAACTTCATTTTTACCATAATTGAAGCATAAAGAATCCCAAGCAGGATGCTCACGACGAGAACCATCATGGAAGTACTGATAGCCTGTACCATCAAATCTGCCTAAACCTTCAACTTCATTTTTAACTGCATGGGAATGAACAATATCCATAATTACAGAGATGCCCATGCTATGTGCAGTATCTATGAGTTCTTTTAACTCTTCAGGTGTTCCAAAACGTGATGATGCAGCGAAAAAACTTGATACATGGTATCCGAATGAGCCATAATAGGGATGTTCTTGAATAGCCATGATTTGAATACAATTGTATCCTGCCTTTTTTACACGTGGCAATACATTTTCACGAAATTCGGAATATGTTCCTACTTTTTGTTCATTTGTAGCCATACCGATATGACATTCATATATCATTAAAGGATCGGTATTGGGCTTAAACTTTTTATTCTTAAAAGTGTACTGTTTCTCAGGATTCCATACTTGGGCACTGAAAATTTTGGTTTCATCATCTTGTACTACACGTCTACACCAAGCAGGTATTCGCTCACCTGCTCCTCCATTCCAACAAATGTAAAACTTATATAACTGGCCGTGTTGAATACTTTTTTCAGGGAAAATACCCTCAAAAACACCATTTGAAAGACGTTTAAGCTTATATGCTTCATTACGTTGCCATTGGTTAAAATCTCCAATCAAGAATATGTCAGTTGCATTTGGAGCCCATTCTCTAACGACCCATCCGTCTGATGTTTTATGCATTCCAAAATATAGATATCCGGAAGCAAAATCTGACAGACTTAATCTATGGTCTTGTGTTAGTTCGTTACCTTTACTCAATGCATATTGATAACGACCTTCAATAGCTGACTTAAAGGGTTCCAACCATGGATCATGTTGTATGATCTTTAAATTTTCCATAATGTTTGGGTTTTTTGGAGAGTAATTAGTGTGGTCTATTTATTTGTGTTTTGATGTTCGTGACGTAACAAATCATTTACTGTTTTTACAGGATTAAATGTCTTTATAGGTACTTCTACAAAGATCGTATTCCAATCGGCCATACCGCCATTCCATAATCCGGGAAGTTCCATTACTTTAACCGCTTGCCCTTCAATATTCTTATTATATACCATAGCTGACTTTTTATCAGCATACTGTGTTAAATCAATTTTTTTGCCCTTATAATCAACCATCGAACAAACTATGTCAACGGGATTAAAGTGAGTTGACGAATTAAACAAGTTCATCAAAGTAGGATTATCATATATCTGATAATATTCTATGATTTGCAAAGAAATAGTACCATCGTCGTTTTTAACCCAGCACGGCATACCACCTTGTTCTTCTTCGTTTTTAACCATACCGCACACACGTAGCGGACGATTTAATTTGCTTTTTAAATAATCAACTTGTTCTTGACGTGTTAAACGTAAAATATTGTCTCGTTTTACGTTTAAAGTATTTTCGACATAATTAATAGCTTCAATCAATTTATCATCAGGCATTTCATCCTTATCAAACAAACGTAAGAAACGACTAATAATTTTTTGATTCGCCAATAAAATACCACCTAAGGCTTTCTTATAATGAGATGTCAGCTTTTTGAGCGAATCAGGAGCCTCGTTATCGATATTCTTAATAAATACCACATCTGCCGGTAAACTATTTAAATTTTGGAGCAATGCGCCATGACCTGCTTGTTGAAACATAATATTGCCATTTGCATCTCTAAATGGTAAATTATCAGGCGTAACGACAATCGTATCAGTATTTGTTTTTTGACAGGGTAATGTAACAAAAAATGATAAGCCTAATTTCTTTTCAATGGGATACTTAAACTCACGTACATAATCCTGAATAACTTCTTTATGCTCTTTTCTTACCGTAAAGCATACATTTACAGTCCCTCCTTTTACACCTGATACCATTGCACTTTCAATCAAACTTTCTTGAATAGGTGTACGAGTATCTTCGAAAGAGCCATAGTACTTTACAATCTTCTTTGGTAAGTATTTTTGAATTACAACAAAACGATGCGATTTATCTGTGTGAAACTTAAATAATGCACTTGGTAAACTGCAAAAATTGAGTCCTTTTTCTGTCAAAATATATTCTACAATCAGCTTATATTTACCATCTTTGAGTAATTCTTGCAAGCCTTCTTTTTCTGTAGCTAAACAAAATTTATTTAATTCTCCAAAAAATGCAAAACTAGGCAAATGTTTAAAGAAATTCTTTTCAAAATTGGTTTGAGGCTCATCGTATGGAGCATTAAGAAAATTTATCAAATCACGAAAGAAACGTCCTGCAAAACCTGAGGCAGGAATAAAATGAGCAATCGGTTTACCTTTTTCAAGATACGAATCCCATGACGCAGCATAAGCGTCTATCTCTGCATTTGTATATATTTGAATACCATCATCGATAGTTGCAGTACGTAAAAAATTTGGCACCGGTACACCTTTCTTAAATATTGATAACTGTTCTTCAACTGATTCAAGTGTATGGCCGAGGCTTTTGATATATTGCTTATCTTCTTCTGTAAATACGTTCATCATTTAATACATTAGAAGTACAAAAATAAGTTTTTTTAGCCGATTTTTCAAATAAAAACACCTTATTTTCAGATTAGCTTACAATTAATTCAATTGTATACTTTTATTACAAGCAGACAACTTACTTATTTGCCCGATTCGTTTAAAATGAGTACCTTTGCGCTCTTATTAAAATTTATATACAAGCGATATGATTACTGTTTCCAATTTAGCGATTCAATTCGGTAAACGCATCTTATTTCAAGATGTTAATCTCAAATTTACTGCAGGAAATTGCTATGGTGTGATTGGAGCTAACGGAGCCGGAAAATCAACCTTCCTCCGTATGCTAAGTGCCGACCTGGATCCTACAAGAGGAACTATTTCTTTTGGACATAACGAAAGACTTTCTGTATTAAAACAAGACCACTTTGAGTTTGATGAATTTACGGTTATTGATACCGTTATGATGGGCCACGATCGTCTGTGGAAAGTCAAAGAAGAAAAAGATATCATTTACGCAAAAGAAGATTTTAGCGAGGCTGACGGCATAAAAGCATCCGAATTAGAAGAAGCATTTGCCGAAATGGACGGATGGAATGCTGAAAGCGATGCAGCATCATTATTGAGTAGCTTAGGTATAAAAGAAACTAATCACTACACTCTAATGAAAGATATGAGCGGTAAAGAAAAAGTTCGTATTTTATTAGCACGTGCATTATTTGGAAAACCTGATAATCTATTATTAGATGAGCCTACTAACGACTTGGATATAGAAACTATCAGATGGCTGGAGGATTACTTAGCAAATTACGAAAATACAGTTCTTATAGTATCACACGACAGACACTTCCTTGATGCTGTTAGTACACATATCATAGATATTGACTACGGCAAAATACAGATGTTTACCGGTAATTATTCTTTCTGGTATGAATCTAGCCAGTTAGCATTGCGTCAACAACAAACGCAAAACAAGAAAGCCGAAGAGAAGAAGAAAGAATTGGAAGAGTTTAT
>JAKIYQ010000101.1:0-2537 GCA_022708465.1 Bacteroidota bacterium
TCAGTAAAAAATCATTTAAAGAATTATTTTCTTTTGGAAGTAATTTACTTGTAAGCGGTTTAATAGACACAATATACAGAAACATATATTATGTAATTATCGGAAAATATTTTACTGCAGTAGAGCTGGGTTATTATACCCGCGCGGAGCAATTTCAGTCACTACCTTCGGCAAATCTGCAAGGCATTATCGGCAGAGTGAGCTATCCTGTTCTATCAACCCTACAGCATGACTTACCCAAGTTAAAAGAAACTTATAAAAAAATAATCAGAAGCACAATGCTCGTTACTTTTGTGCTGATGCTTGGCATGGCTGCTACAGCCAAACCTATGATTTTAACTCTGATAGGTGCTAAATGGGAACCTTGCATAATATATTTGCAAATGCTTTGCTTTGTAGCCATGTTATATCCCTTACATGCGATTAATCTGAACATGCTTAACGTAAAAGGCAGAAGCGACCTTTTTTTGCGTCTCGAAATAATTAAAAAAGCATTAGCTGTTCCTGTTATAATAGTTGCAGTTTTTTTTGGAATAAAAGTTATGATTGGCTGCATGATATTACTTTCATTAATTGCCTATTATCTTAATAGTTACTGGTCGGGCCGTTTAATAAATTATTCATGGTTTGAACAAATCAAAGACATTCTTCCTTCTTTCTTAATAGCTGCAGCAATGAGTACCATTGTATTCATTGAAGGCATTTTTTTCAATCTGTCACCATTACCCATGCTTATTATGCAGGTAACAACGGGCGCAATACTGACCTTCATTATATGCGAACTGCTACGTTTTAAAGATTATCTTTACATAAAAGAGATAATTAATGACAAATTTTTTCGAGGCACAAATTAATGATTAAAAAATTTGAAAAACCGATTTACGTAACAAAACCATTTCTTCCCCCGATTGAAGAGTTCACAGAAGGTTTAAAAGAAATATGGGGCAATCAATGGTTGACTAACAGAGGGCCTTTGCTTCAGAGATACGAACAAATGCTCTCCGACTACTTTAATGCAAAAAATGTTTGCCTTTTCAATAACGGCACACTGGCACTTCAGATAGGACTTCAGGGAATGGGTATTTCCGGTGAAGTGCTCACCACACCGTTTACTTTTGTCGCAACATCGCATGCTCTTTACTGGAATAAAATACGACCTGTCTTTGTAGATATAGAACCAGATCATTACACAATCGATCCCAAGTCCGTTGAATCTGCTATTACGCCATGGACAACGGCAATACTTGCAGTACACGTTTACGGCTATCCTTGTCAGCTTGATGCCTTAGCAGATATTGCACGACGTTATAATCTAAGACTCATTTATGATGCCGCACACGCTTTCGGCGTAAAAGTGAATGGACAATCAATCTGCCATTATGGCGATATGAGCATGTTTAGTTTTCATGCAACAAAACTCTATCACAGCATTGAAGGCGGCATGCTTACATTCAAAGAAGATGGTTTAAAAATAACTTTTGATTATTTAAAAAATTTTGGATTTAAAAATGAAACAGAAGTTGTCATGCCTGGAACAAATGCCAAAATGAACGAATTTCAGGCTTTGATGGGCATGCAGGTATTAAAACATTTGGATGGTATTATTGAACATTCACGTAAAATCGACGCGGTTTACCGAGAACAATTAAAAGATATTCCCGGTATCAAGTTTCCGCCATCATTCCCCGATAACATCTCATACAACTATGCCTATGAACCTGTCGAAATCATAGAAGAGCAATATGGAATGAATAGGGATGCACTCTATAATAAATTGAAAGAATATAACATTTACAGTCGTCGTTATTTCTATCCGTTGTTGTGCGAGTATTCATGCTATAAAAGTCTTGCCGAAAATGATCCACTTGTTATTAGTAGACAGGTTTCAAAACGGATATTAACTCTGCCAATTTATGACAGTTTAGCGTTAAATGATGTAGAAATGATATGCAAAATTATTAATTACATTCATAAGGAGGTAACAAAATAATGTCTGATAAACTTATGATTTATGGGGCGGGTGGTGCAGGCAGAGAACTTGCATTTGCATTGTCTCTCCAAAAAGAAGCTACTTTATGGGATGTGTTAGGCTTTGTAGACGATACGCCGGAGTTACAAGGGCAAGTTATTAATGATCTACCAATACTGGGGAATTACGAATGGTTAAAAAAACGCAGTGGAAACATTGCAGTCTGTATTGTTGATAAGCCCAAAGTAAAACGTAATTTAGTTGCAAAGATAAAACAAATCACAAATATTAATTTCCCTAGAATAGTATCGCCTTATTCACTTGTATCTACATTCATTGATTGGGGTGAAGGTTGTATTGTAGCACAACCCTTTAATCACATAACAACCAATATAAAAATTGGCAATTTTGTCTGGATAAATAGTTATACGGGTATTGGACATGATACAATAATAGGTGATTATACAACCATATTTTCAAGTATTAATATCGGCGGTGGAGTAGAGATTGGTGCTGATTGTGTTATAGGATCCGGCTCTGTTATTAATCCGCACATAAAAATAGGTGA
>JAKIYQ010000102.1:0-2443 GCA_022708465.1 Bacteroidota bacterium
TATGCTAAGCATGAATGGTTCTGCTAACGTGATAGCTGAAAAGAATAAAGCGTATAAAGTAATGTTATGCGATGCGTTACATCCACCATCTAGCCCTATTTGGGTAAAAGATAATTTGTATGTAATAAGTTCAGAAATAGAAGTAATAATGCCCGAAGAAAATAAGATAATCAATGTTACAAAATTAGCGACAGAAGGTGCGACTTCATGGGCTCCAATAATTGCGATTAATGAGTATACAACACTTGGTAACATCTCTTCTGCTATGACTTCTCTTGTAGTGTCTATGGATACGCTTCCAGACAATGATTATTATTACGAATACAAGTTTAAATTTACAACTCCAGAGACGCTAGGCATTACAACATTCAGTGTGTTAGCCCCAAGTGGATCGCCTGTTGTGTGGCTTGGATCTGCTCCATCACTAACTGCTGGGAAAACTTACGAGGTTTCCGTTGTTGGGAATTTAGCTGTTTTTGGAGAAAGCGTATGAAAAGAAGATACTTGATGATGGCAAAGAAGAAGCCGTCTTTTCATGTATGGGATGGCAGTAGAGACTATTCATTTTTTAGCACGGGGGCATCGACGTGGTATATTGACACGCCCGAAAAATGGGCTGGCTTGTGCATGATAAGCCTAAATATGGATGTCGCTGATGGCTCGGGCTTATCTAATGCTAAAAATGTTATGTTTACGAAAAACATCGAAGTCACAGAAGATCTATACTTCAATGATAACTATACAGAAAACTTTTCTTGGGAAACAACATATCAGAATGATTCTGAAAAAGATATTTTAAATAATTTTGCATATGTATTAAGAGCAGATGGGCAAAGAGTCGCATTATATTTAGAAACTTATTGTAACAGTTTTAATGGGAATTTTCACAAAATTGTTGGGATGTATGCATCTTCATATACAAAATATCATCCAGGCATCATCAAAAACCCTACTGTAAACGTTATTAAAAACATTTCGTTTGAATACTGTACACTAAAAAATGGTATGCCTAAAACAGGTGATCCAGACGCACATAACTTCCCTACCTTCATTTTTGCTAACAGTGTAAATTCTACATATAAAAACATTCGTGCTTATCATTGCAAGACAATTGGCGTACGTAATGATGGTGCATATGGAATAGGTTTTTTAATTGAAAGCAATGATGCTGATAGTCCAACACCAGCAACAATGCATAACTTAAGTGTTCAAAACTGTCAAGCGATGCTTGATTATATTCCATTTACGAAAAACAGACACGAGAACGCTTTTGTTCATAACGATTCGACATTCAAAAATTATAAATTTATACACACTTTTGAAAACGAAAATCTAGTTCCTTCTCAACATTTAAGGAACACATACCAAGTTTCCATTGAGTACGAAAATTATCCACGAGCACCAGCTTCAGAGTCATTTGTATACACATATGGAAACATAGGTACAACTACTACTCATGAGACTTCAATTCTTCAGACGATGTCAAGCAAAGCCGCTCTAATCGCACAAGTGAACGCAGATATAACGGCTAATGCCAGTGGTGACCTATCGCTATTAGATGCTAACGGAAACTTCACTGGAGTATGCCCATGATGCTTTTATATGATGGCACTAAACGGAACAAGCGTTTAATATTTAATTTTATACATATAAAGTAAACTATGATTAATTATATTATACTTAATGTGTATAAAGTAAACTATGTTATTAATAATAATATGAACGAAATTCAAAAAATAAAAAGAAATTTTAGAGCTTCAAAAGCTTGGAAGGATTTACAAAGAAAAAAGAAAATCCAACAGCTTGGTTGTTGTGCTGTGTTAATGACTAAGCTAACGAAGACGGCTAATCTTCATCACCTTAATTTAGATGCAACAAAATATACCGACTTATCTAACGAAGATAATTTTGTTTATTTGTCTAATAAAGTACATGATTGTGTACATCTTCTATATGGATCTAAGTGCGGATGGCGTAATGCTATTGGGCGTTTAATAGCTATTTTTGAAAAAATGGACAAAGTAAATAAAACTTAAATAGCATATAAAAACACTTTAATTTATATATATTTAACAAAAAGAGGATAATAAAATGATTCCAAATGAACTATTCGCAAAAATATTACCAGGCGAAAAACTAAACACTTTAGAAGACCTAGGTGCAGGCATTTTTATTGACGCTATCTTTTGCGATGGTGCCAATACAAAAATAGCAGCTCTTGCTAGAGACTACCCAAATACACTAGATGGTAAAGTGGTTCTATCTTCTTTAGAGCCTGCCAATGTAACGGCTAATGCAACAAACGTTTATGTAGCTGCTGATACGCATACTGTTCAGATAACAAGCCCCGTAGTTCAAGGAATGTTCCAAGAAGTGTATGTAGATTCAGGAAGCGAACCTGTACGAGTTCATATAACCAAAGGTTAATTTATATGTATGAATT
>JAKIYQ010000043.1:0-11446 GCA_022708465.1 Bacteroidota bacterium
ACGCAAAATAAACGTCAAGTAGTTGATGGCATAGGTTCTTCGTTGACAGAATCTTCGGCTTATGTGTTGGCTTGCTTGCCGGTTAAAGAACGTCAGTCTTTGTTAGAAGAGCTGTTTGGAGAAAATGGTGCGAATTTCCCTATTACAAGAACACATATAGGTGCTTGCGATTTTTCGGTTGAAGGACGCTATTCTTTAGCAGAACAAAATGGAGACACAGCTTTAGTTTCATTTTCGATGTATCATGATAAGGAAGGTTTTAGTACAGACAAATATCCAGACATAGTTGATAGTACATACGATTTATATTATTTAATGAAAGATGTCGCTGATATTAAAGCAAAACAAAATGATAAAACGTACAGAGTTCTTGCTACCACATGGACAGCACCTGCTTGGATGAAAGATATTAATGACTATTATAGTAAAGAGAAAAAAACGGGTGGACGTTTGTTGAAAAAATACTACCAAACTTATGCTAATTATTTACTTAAATATTTGGAGTTCTATAAATCAGAAGGTATTAATTGCTGGGCTTTGTCACCTGTAAACGAACCACAAGGAAATGACGGAAGCTGGGAAAGTATGCATTTCACTCCTCAAGAGGAATCTGAGTTTATTGGTCAATATTTAGGACCAACTCTTGAGAAAGCTGGATATGGTGATGTTAAAATACTAGGATTTGATCAAAATACTTTTGAGATAGGACCATGGACCGCTGCAATATATGGTGATTCATTATCGCGTAAATATACTTACGGAATGGCAGTGCATTGGTATGGCAGCTCATTTACTCCCTTCCCTGAAGTAATGGACTCAATTCATAATTTATATCCCGACAAAGCAATTATTCATACAGAAGGTTGTATAGACAATTTAGGAGTAGAGCCTTGGGATGCAGTTATTGATAAAGAAGGTTTTGTCGAAAAAAACTGGTATAAAAATGATAAATTTTGGTGGAGTAAGGAAGCAACTGACTGGGCTTATAGTACACCTTTCTGGCCGGAATTGCATCCTAAATATGTACCCGTTCATCGTTATGCGCGTTTTATCATAGAAGGTATGAATAATTGGATGACAGGTTTTATTGATTGGAATGTAGTACTGGAACCTAATGGAGGTCGGAATCACGTTGGAAATCATTGTGGTGCGCCAATTATGATTGATACTAAAAATAAAGAAATATACTATACACCGGTATATAAGGTATTAAAACAATTAAGTAGAAATATGCGTCCCGGTGATACTGTTATTTATGTAAAACAAGCCGAAGAACTTGCTGAGACTGTATTTGTTAATGCAGTACAAAAACCGGATGGACGTATAGTTGTCAATATATTGAATACTCGTGAAGAACCATTGTCATTTAAACTAGAAATAGATGATAAGGATTATGCGGTTTCTGTGTCTGCAAATGCTGTGCAAACAAGAATCTATCCTGCAAAATAAATAGATTTATATTTTATAGTAAAGGCGGGCTTCTAAATATTTTAGAGACCCGCCTTTTATTGTTTGGATAATGTTTGATAATTTTAATTAGATCTTTTCTAACAATTGTTCTAGATCGTCTGCACGATCAAGATTCATGTGCTTACGCATTCTAAATCTAAGCATTTCGACACCACGTACCGACATATTCATAAGAGGAGCAATCTCTTTTGTAAACAATCCCATTTTTACATAAATACATAATTTGCGTTCTTTTTTATTAAGCATAGGATATTTTTTCATGAGCTTCTGAATAAATTGTGAATGAACTAAATCGAAGTTTTCTTCAAATTTGTTCCAATCTACTTCTTGTTCAATGTTTTGTGTTATTTTACCTTGTAAAACAATTATTTTCCTTGATATTTGTTCTGCATTACTGCCATGTAAATCGCCAAGAATCTTTTTTAAATCCTTCTTTATTTCGGTTAAAATTTCATTCTTGTTAAGATGGCTGAGCATCATATTAGCCAATTCTTGGCTCTTGCTCTTTAATTCTATTTCAGTTTGCTCGTTCTGTAGGCGTAAAATTTCTTTTTCGCGTTCGTGCGATTCTTCTGCATATTTAAGCTGTTGCTTCTGCATCTCAGAATCTTTCCGGCGTTCTAATAATAGGCGTCCTTTCTCCACGCGATGTTTAAAATATTTGTATACTAAATATATAATGTACATAATAGGAATTAAATACAATAAGTATGCCCACCATGTTCGATACCAAGGTGGTAGTATTGTAAATTCCAAACTGTTTTCTGCAGTTTGACCTGATGCTGCAGACATAGTCCTAATTTTTAGAGTGTAAGTTCCCTCACTTAAGTTAGTGTATTCTTTAGTGTTACTGCGTATCCATTTATTATAATCAGATTCAATAGGGGATAGACAATAAGAGTATAATACATGTTCGTTATAATTATCATATCCGTCAATTATAAAGCGTAAAGAATTGTTTTTGTATTTAATTTCAATGTCTTTTTTAATTTTAGGATATGATTCACCATATATTATAGTATCATTTTGATTCGTTGAAATTAGTTTTCTTATAGTAGGCTTCATCCATACACCTTGGTTTGGATGAAGCACAGTATTGAGCTTAGCCATGGCAAATCCGGAGGTGCATCCAACAATAGCTTCTGTATTGTTAAGTATTTGAAGATGCTCAAAACCTCCGATATAAAGATTCGGATAATCCCATATTTCTGTAGTTTTTGATTCGTATCGCATAGCGTTGTGATCGTATTTTCTGACTTTCAATACGTCTCCATACATAAACCAAACATCTTTATTGTCTGATTTTTTTACAGCAGAATAAAGTTTTTCTCCATCAAGTATTTCATTGAAAAAATCTACAGAATCAACCAAATTACTATTAATGTCGGTCATTTGGCAGCTACCATTGCTACAAATAATAATTTCGTCTTCCCATGGTAAAATTGAGCAATAGCCATTATTAGGATACTTTTTCATTACTTTCGCTGTGCAAGAATCAAGTTTATCATTCAAAATCAAGCGTTCTACACCTCTTGTTGATAAAATCCAGATGTTATCATTCTTGTCTAATTCAAACATACGTGTTGATGAAGTATATCCTTTAATAATATTACTTATGCGCCATTGACCGAATTCGTTTTTGAGTAGGTATAAACCATTGTAAGATCCGGCAATAGCCATATTGGAGTGCTTATGCATAGGTTTTATTAACCAATATCCGTCACGAGAATCAATAGGCCTTCCATCCTGATTATTAATAATGTATAAGCCTCTGTTATGACAACAAAATAAAGTATTGTTTATTACTGATAAATTCCATACCTGGCCGGAAATCTTTCTTACCAGTGATAATTGAGTTTTTCTCTCATTACTTTTAAAAGGATATTGCGTAACATATAGACCTTGGTTAGTGCCTAGATATAGTTTGTCTTTATATATACATGATGTATAACCGGCTCCTTTAGAATCTACGCTTCCGTATAAATATTGTATAGGAGAATTTAGTAGAACACGGTCTATACCGTGATCCAGACCCAACCACAAATTTCCTGACTTATCAAAACTCATACTTAAAACTGTATTGTTTTGTAGTCCATTTTCTGTATTAATATAAATAGCATCATTACCATCAAGATTGGTTACAGCAACACCATTCAAAATTGTACCAAAGGCTATGTGATTGTCATTTACGACCATATCCATCAATTGATTATTAATTATAAAATTATCAACTGAGGTTTTAAATGGTTTAATAGCATCGCCATCAAAAACATATATACCATTAAAATCGGTAGCGATTAAAATTTTATTTGATGAATATTCGCGAATTGCTTTAATAACTTTACCATGCAAAAGTTCTGAACCTTGTAAAGCATTTAATTGAGTGCCGGTAATTAAATATACACCTTGGTCAGTGGCAACAAATAAAGCATCACGAATCATTGCCGAACAAAATATGTGTGCATTCGGATTTATAACAGAAAAATCTCCACTTTTATTTTGTCTAAAAATGTATTTGTCTGTTTGTACATATAAATATGGGTTTTGCCAATGCAGATTCCATGCTTGTCCGAAATTTTTATATTCATCAGGAATATTGCGAGACATAGGTTTGAAGTCAAGTTTACCTGTTGGGGTAGGTTTGAAAATGCCATACTCATTTGTGCCACCAACGTAGATTGCACTATCTTCGGGCACAATTTCTACTGATCTTACTACAGAAGAACTCCATATTCCATATAGTTGCCATTCTTGACCATCAAATTCAAGTAAACCGTAATTGTTGGCAAAATACATCCATTGGTTTTTTTGTTGTTTAATTTGCCAGTTCTGGGTTCCTGCGTTGTAGTCTTTTTGTTTGTAGTTTTCAACAGGAATATTCCATGCAGCGAAAACGTTCGCGTGAAATAGAATGCACAATGCAGCAATTAATAATCTTTTCATACGTTTTGATTGATTGATTAACTGCAAAGTTATAGCATTTATTCTAAGTTAATAACATTAACATGAAAAGATTACTGCATAAGTATTGTAGTTAATAGTCTGTTTATTAATATATTAATATTTATTTTGAGAATATTTGTCGTATTAGATAAAGTATAATGTCGTAATATTGTAGGATAATAAAATTTGATTTCCTTGAAAATAACCTGCATCTTTGCTGTATAAACCATTTAAACACATACTATATGAAAACAAAACATTTACTCTTAAGTTTGTCAGCACTTATATTAGGAAGCTTTGCTGCGCAAGCTGTTGTCCCAATAGGCAGTGCCTATGGCAGCGATTTAATGTTATATGATCAACATAATACTGAATCAGTTGATCCTTTAACAGTGAAAAGAAATGGTGATGATTTCATTACCTTATCTTATCTTATAAGATAGTTTCTAAGGGAAACAAAGTATGGGCATGTACCAATTTGGCAAATGCTCAAATAGGAGGAGCTAGTTGGGCATCACAATTACGTTATTGGTCAGCTACAAATCAAAAAACAGAAAATAATCTCGTAGGCAGAGTTACCGGAACAGCTGTTACGTACGGCAGTTCGGCAAACTCGTATCCTGATCCTGATTCATTCTTAATGACTTTCTTCCAAGCTGCTGAACCTGGAGGATTTGCAGAAACAGAATGCTTCGCTTATACAATGGGGGTTAATAATAATGCAAATCCTGCAGAAGTTTTAGCTCCTCAAATTACAGAATGTGTTGTACAAAATATCGAAGAAACATCTGCAAACCTTGCAATTAGTGTTTCAAAAGGCGATTGTGCTGAATATTATTACGAAGTTACAGATGCTGAACACGGAATTGACGAAATATTTTTCTTTGACAATGTAGTGTTGAATGATTTAATAAGCTCAACTGAGTATAATTTAACTATAACACCACGCGATTTTAGTGGTAATGCCGGAACTCCTTACGAAGTAAACTTTACAACAGGCGGTTTCATTCAAATATCTTATGGTGTAGCAAATGATATACGCTTTGTGCTTAAGAGCACCGAAAGCACATTAGAAGTTTATATGGAGCCAACAGATCCTAATAAAACTTTTATTGGAGCTGCAGCTTATCTAACACCTGCAGGAAGTGGTAGTTTTGAACCTGCCGGAAAAATTAGTCCTGATGGAAAGTACTTCTATGTTAAAACATCTGATAATTCTTTGAATGGTAAAATTATAACTATTGATTGCAGATATAATATAGATGGTGAATGGGTAATGTCTAATAATGTAATTACAGAAGGTGAAATGTCGGGTAAACCAATTAAGCATTTAATGGGTGGTGCAGTGGCTCCTGAAACAGAACTTCCCGTATTAAATGGTGTAGAATTTATTGGTAGAAGTGATAATAGTATAATATTGGATTTGGATGGTCAAGATAATACTATCGTTTACTATGAGATTACAGGCGGCGAAGAACCTGTTAATGCATTCCGTACGGGTCAATATTACTTTACGTCATTTAAACCGGGTAATGTGTATAACTTAACTATTACTGCAATGGATTTAGCAGGCAATCGTTCAAGTAATTCAATTCAAGTGCCATTTAAGGCTGCTTCCCGTTCTAATGTTTTTGATGGCGACAATTTTAATTACAATACTACCCTAAAACCGGAAATTCCTGGTGGTGAGTTGGCTGCAATTATTCAATATAACGGAGAAACACTTACTCTTGGATGTACAACAATAAGTGATAAATTACCGACAGGAAACCAAAATAGAACATTTTGGTCAGAACAAAAGTCGGCATTTCTTCCCACTGTTAAAATAGATGGAGTGTCATATTCATTGGAAAGTAATGTTTATAATGAAGATCCTGAACTTGCAAATTCTGCTATTGTATCATTTACTGATTTTATAGGTGAAAAGCCACTAACAGAGGGTGCTATTATTACTGTTCAATGGAACGTATTTTGGTCAAGTAATAGTGGTAACTTCTTTACAGGGGTTTTTGATTATAAGATAGGTGATTATGGTCAAGCAGATATTGTGGCTCCTACACTTCCAAACTTACAAAACACAGGTACTTCTGTAACATGGCCTCCTTGCTTTGATGCTCTTAGTGAAGTTGAAAAATATGTAGTAAACATAGATGGCGACGATGTAGCAACGATATTAGATTTAAATGAAGAAAGTTATGAATATACTTTGCCTGAAACATTTACAACGATGTCAGTGAAAGCTTATGACTTTGCAGGTAATTATAGCGAGTCTCAACTTCCAACATCAGTTTGCGAAACTGCAAATCTAAACATGCTTATTATAAGTTCAAATAATGGTTTCAATGTGGTGGGTGTAGAAGTAAAAGCACTTGATTTATGTGACTTGACCGGCAAGACAATAGCATCTTCAGATAATGCAATAATTCAATGTAATAAGGCAGGTGTGTATTTGTTGAAGGTTACAACTGCTGATGGGAATGTTGTAATAGAAAAAGTTTTGAAAGCTAAGTGATTTGTGTTACATTAATAGTTTGAATCGAATGCTTGTTCGATTCTTTAAAGAGTTCGGCAGTTATGCCGGACTCTTTTTGTTAAGCGCAAATATTATAAATCATGTATGCTTTTCGATTATTTTCGATAATTTTGCATAATTAAATTTAAGTATATGGTAACAGTAGAAAGTTTTACGATGGATCATACAAAGGTTAAAGCTCCCTTTGTTCGTAAATGTGGTATTCAAATAGGTAGCAATGGCGATATTGTAACAAAATTTGACTTACGCTTTACGCAACCGAATAAAGAATCTATTCCTACTGCTGCTATTCATGCATTAGAACATCTTTTAGCCGGTTATATAAGAGAGGAAATACAAGGCGTGATTGATTTATCTCCAATGGGTTGTCGTACAGGCTTCTATCTTATTGTATGGGACGAGCACGACATAAAAGAAGTACAAAAAGCTCTAATTTCTGCATTAAATAAGGTATTATTGGCGACAGAAATACCTGCTGCAAACGATATACAATGCGGAAACTACAGAGACCTATCTTTATTTGGAGCTAAAGAGTATGCAAAGTACGTAATTCAAGGTTTTGATGCTTGATTAATCTCCGATTGATGTACTATTGATGTATTGTATGTTTTCATAGTTATAATCCACATTTTTTCATTGTAGTATTTTAGATGTAGTGGGAAACGTTTGCGGTATGTTATAAATTCATAACTTGCAAACGAATCTTAATACCAAATAAAAATGAAACTAAGTCATTTATTTTTTACGGCATGCCTATGCCTGTTTTCTGTCTTTGCTAGAGCAGAAGAAACTTTCCCTTTTGAATTTCTTAATAATTCTGTTTTTTCTGACGATCAAATTTATATTGCTATGGTCGGAAAACAAAATGGTACCGATATATGGATAGATTTTTCTGAGAATACTTCAGCAAATCCGGCAATAAAGCCTATGAATGCCAGTTATAATACGATTCATAAAACTGCAGGAGATTGGGGATACGCTGACATATTCACAAAACTTAGTGATATAAAATCTAAAATTGTGTATATGCCAAAAGTTCATGCTTGTCGTATGTTTATCTCGTTTAATCAACCTTTATATATACACTTTCACGCAACAGGTGGCTACGCGGGAGTTGATTTGAATAATCCGTCAGATCCAAATACCGGAATACGTTTTGAAAATATTGAGTTTTCAAAAGCTGACAATGGATTTTGGATTAATACAACTCGTGTAGATGCTTATATGTATTCTATGGGTGCTGAGATATGGGGTCTTGATGTATATGGTAAAGAAGCATATGTAAAAAATGGTGATTTACTGAATTATTCTGATATGATTAACAAGTGGAATAATCAGTTAGGTTCTGATCCTGATTTCGCTGCATGTTATCGTGAAATTATTACTGCCGACAACTTAGGTGGCATAATAGAACAACCTTCAAAATTGACTTCGTTTAAAGAAGGAGGAGCATCTGCCAGTTATTTTCAGAATTACATAGATCAAATATGGTCAGCCTTTTCAAGCAAACAATTAGTGTGTAATCAAGGAGAGAGGGGGATTTGGCGCGGACGTATTAATAATGGTGTTTTGACTATGACAGGTGAATTTGGTGCATTTAATGGTGTTACAGCAACTATATCACGTAAGCCTAATACTCAAGAAGTGATTGAAGGTAAAGGTTGTTTGGCAGAAGGTGATGAACAAAGCAAAGCATTACAAGCACAATTTAGTGGTGCAATTACACGTGGAATTATTAATCCGAATGCTGCAGATGGAGCAACCCAAGATTGGGGCGATTTTAATAATTATTTTAAAGCAAATAAATATAACAAGTATGTATGGTTCTTTCATCAATCGGATGTGAGTACAGATAGTAAGAGTTATGCTTTTGCTTATGATGATACATTTGATCAATCTGCAACATTGTATATGAATAAACCATCTAAGGTTAGGGTAACAATAGGTGGATTCGCAAATGATCCTGGTGGTGAGGTAGATCCTATTGAAACCGATGAGGTAGAATTCGATAATTTATCGAATTCTATTAAAAGTGAATCAAACTACACTCTAAATATTAAATATACTGCTACCGAGGCTCGTGATATATGGATTTGTTTATTTGATAACACAGGCACATGGACTGTATATCCCGGAGGTGAATCACATGCAAGAGTTGAAGCCGGTTCAGGAGTTGTTCCTGTTACAATTAATTTAGCCTCAGCACCTACACCAGCAGCAGATTATGTATTTAAATGTGATATTCGTCCTGTAGACGGAGACTGGACTAGTGCATTTGATGATGAAATTGTATCTGGTATAACAATAACAGGCGGTGGAGATGATGAAGAAGATGGAGAAAGCGGTACAGGCAAAGCCGGAGATTTGGAATATAGTTATAGCTTCTCACAATCAGGGACTTCTTTGACGGTTACACTTACCGTAACAAATCCAGGGTCATTTACAGGTTTGGTACCGGTGCTTTTTGATAAGACAGATGGCTTTACAGAGTATGTTGGTACGGCAGGTACTGTAATTAGTAAGACGTTTACATATTCTCTAGGAAAAACAACTACATTCGCAGGAAAATGGATGTATGCAGGAGGCGATGTGGTTTCCGATGATATTTCATATACAATGAAATTGTCGACAGAAGCATCTACTCAAGAAGCATCAAATATTATAGTTTATCCGAATCCTACCAATGGCTTAATCAACATTATTGGCAATGATTCTTCGTTTTTAATATATGATTCTTTAGGACGCGTATGTTTGAAATCAGTCGGACAAGAAGCTGATTTGTCAGGTTTATCAAAGGGAACATATTACTTACGTTTCACAGATGGTACAAGTTTGCATTTAATTAAGAAATAATATAATCGTTGATATAAAGTTTTTTTTAATAAAGCGTTTCGAGATCTATATGATTTTGAAACGCTTTATTAATATGTTTCATTATATGTTTTTTTTGAATAAAAAATTATTTATCTTTACGGATTAATAATTATAAACATAACCTTAGATTAAATATATGAATAAATTATTCTTGTCAGTTCTTCTGACTGCAACTTCGATTGCGTCGTTCGCACAACTTTCTCCTGAAACGATAGCAAAAAGAGAACGTCACAAAAATTTAGTTGTAAAAGAGTGGAATAAAGATTCAAAAGGCAGAAATGGTTGGCTTGATCACCTTACTACTTACGATGATCAGGGTAGAAAAATAGAAGAAATTGAGTATGCCAATTATGGTATGCGCGAGCGTGTTGTGTTCTTTTATGAAGAATCAGGGAATGGAAAAGTAACTAAAGAAGTTGTATATGATGGTCGAAACAAGGCATATCGTATTCGTAAATATGAGTATAATGTCGATGGTACTAAGAAAAAGCAGTACAATTATATGCCTAATGGCAAATTATATTCAATGAAAAGTTTCGAATATATTTTTGAAGACGAATCCAAATGATAAGTAAAGAATCAGTATTAGCTTTACCCTTGTGGAAAGATATGGTTACCATTGATTTGACAGAAATGAAATCCGTTAAATTAATGAATAGAGTCGATACAAAATTCTCAGCACAGCTTAGACTTTTGCCTGATTTACTATCAAGAGCTATTTCTGATTACCGTGTACAAGTAATTGATAATTCGCCTGTTGCATCATACGATACTCTTTATTTTGATACTCCTGATTTACAAATGTATCTAAGGCATCATGATAAAATATTGCAACGGGATAAAGTAAGAACACGTACATACATTGATTCGTCTTTATCTTTTTTAGAGGTTAAACATAAAAATAATAAGGGGCGTACAAAGAAAAAAAGGATTTTAATCTCAGTTGATGATTTTGATGATTTTACACATAATGAGGAAGCTATTAATTTCTTAGGCAATCAGGTGATATATAAAACAGATATACTGATACCTCAAGTGCGTACTGTCTTTAATAGAATAACATTAGTAAATAATGCAAGAACAGAACGATTGACTATCGATTTTAATTTGCGTTTTGAAAATGAACAAACAAAACTTACAGCCGAGTTGCCTGATGTAATGATTATTGAATTAAAACAAGATGGTTTAGTATATTCGCCCATGAAAAAAATTTTGTCTGATATGAACATTCATCAAATTAGAATAAGTAAGTATTGCATAGGAACTGTATTGACTAATCCTAATGCAAAATACAATAGATTTAAAAAGAAAGTGATTTTTCTAAATAAATTAACCAAGAATTAAATACAATTACGATTATGAATGATTTCCCTGAATTTGATCCTACCATTGCAGAAGAATTTGGCACAACCGGTGCAGATGCAACTGCAGCATTAGATTTTTTAGGAGTACCATTGTTTGACGGAGTAAGCTTAACTCAATTGTTGATACGTTTTGCATTCAACTTGCTAATGTGTTGGATCATAGTGCGTTTCTTCTATTATAAAAAGAGCCGTCGCAGAGATTATTATGCAACATTTTTGTTGTTTAACACAACTATGTTCTTACTAATTGTGTTAATGGAAA
>JAKIYQ010000044.1:0-11288 GCA_022708465.1 Bacteroidota bacterium
ACAACTATCAGTAGATATCACAAGCTACGCTGTTAAACGTATTGAAATTGGTTTAAATAAAATGCGCCCTACACCTGAAGAGAGTAACCCTAATAGGCGTTTTATTAACAACAAGTTTGCAAAGCAGCTAGCAAAAAACAAGGAACTTGCAAAATACGTAAGTGAGCATGGTATATCTTGGGAAGAAAACAATGATTTGGTTAAAAACTTGTATGAACTTATTTGTAGAAGTGATGTATACAAAGAATACATGGCTGCACCAAGTAGTGATTACGAGAACGACAAGGTGTTTTGGAGGCGTATTTACAAAAAAATACTGATGCCGGACAAGTCACTTGACGCACAAATTGAAGAAATTAATTTATACTGGAACGACGACTCTGAAACCGTATTTAGTTTCATCGACAAAACTATAAAACATTTTTGCGTTGAAAATGAAGAAAATCAGCCTTTATTACCCATGTACAGGGATGAAAGTGACAAAGAATTTGCAATACAACTATATAAATTTGCAATAGAGAACAAAGATGAGTACATGAAATGGATCGAAGATACGGCAAAAAACTGGGAGGTCGAGCGCATCGCTGCTATGGATATTGCAATTATGCAAGCCGCAATTGCCGAGCTAACTCATTTTCCAACAATTCCGGTTAATGTTACTTTAAATGAGTATATCGAAATTAGTAAATTCTATAGTACAGAAAAAAGTTGCACATTTATTAATGGCGTTTTGGACTCAATAACAAACAAGCTAAGAAAGGAAAACAAACTATTAAAAGTTGGAGCACTAGTAAAAGATGATTCTAAATAATTTTTTAAATATATCAATATGAATTTAACTGTTTTATTACAAGCAACTGCCGCTACAGAAGGAGGCATGGGACAATATGGATCAATAATTATGTTGGTCTTGATTTTCGTTGTGTTCTATTTTTTCATGATTCGTCCACAAATGAAAAAACAAAAAGAAATCAAAAAATTTCGTGATAGCATATCAGTTGGCGATAAAGTAATTACCGCCGGAGGTATTTATGGAAAAATCAAAGAGGTAAAAGACAATACTATTATTTTAGAAATAGCCGATAATGTCCGCATTACAGTAGACAAAGGTTCAGTATTTGCAACTGCAGCCGATTCGGCAACAGCAGTTGCTAAATAATGAGTAAAAAAGAGCAAATAAGAGATTTTTCTAACTTTATAAAAAAGGTAAATGCATTTTTGTTTTCTAAAAATGTATTTATCTTTTTGTTTTTTTTAATCATATCATACGTGTTTTGGTTTATTATTTCATTGAATAAAAACTACGAAACACGTCTTACTTTTCCCCTGGAGTATAGGAACATTCCTAAGGAAATAGCTTTATCAACAGATTTACCATCATCTATAGATGTAAAGGTGAAAGATAAAGGAACTGTAATCTTCACATATAAACAAAGCAAGTTTTCTGCATTAGTAATTGATTTTAAAGATATTCCGGGATTTTCAAAAAATAAAAGCGCAGTTTTATCGACATCAGATACCTTTGACAAAAAAATCAAAGAACAACTTGCTCAAACAACAGTAATCACAGATTATTTTCCTTCAGAAATAACAATAGAACGAATCTTTTTATCGTCAAAGAAACTGCCGATACGTATAAATTGTGACATACGATTTGCAAAGCAATATAACTTAAGCGATAGTATCAAAGCAAATCCTGATTCTATCATTCTATATGGCACAGAAGAATGCTTAGACACAACCGTATATATCAGCACAAATTTACTGCGCATAAAAGATATTAAAGACACATTAAATAGGTCTGTGGGTTTATTATTACCAAAACATACCAAAGCTGATAATTCAAAAGTCAATTTAATGATTCCGGTAGAAGTTTCTACTGAAGCTTCTATAATGATTCCGGTAAAAGTTATAAACACACCCAAAAATATACGCGTACGAGTGCTCCCTGGTGAAGTTAAATTGACATATATGGTCGGTATAAGCAAATATAAGAAAGTAAAGTCATCTGATTTTACAGTTTCTATTGACTACGAAGATTTAATTGAAAGCAGTTCGAAAACAGAATTCGTTAATATTGACACTAAACCAAGTTTTGTATCA
The DNA here is from genome assembly GCA_022708465.1 of Bacteroidota bacterium. Classification (GTDB taxonomy): domain Bacteria; phylum Bacteroidota; class Bacteroidia; order Bacteroidales; family Paludibacteraceae; genus Enterocola. The sequence goes on from JAKIYQ010000044.1 coordinate 2,104, forward strand.
AATTGCCGAATTAATCCACAAGAAGTTCAATGGGTTATGGAAGTTATTGAAGATTAAACTATATGATAATTGGAGTAACAGGAGGAATTGGCAGCGGTAAAACTCACTTTTGCCATTTAATGGAAATCGCAGGTTTTCCTGTTTTCTATTCTGACACAGAAAGCAAAAAACTTCTTAATTCAGATCCTTCGATCAAAGCACAGATAATAGATTTGTTTGGAGCATCAGCCTACTCAGAAGGTGTTTTAGACTCAAAACACATCGCACAACAAGTGTTTTCTAATAAAAAATTACGCACTAAATTAAATAATATAGTACATCCTGCCGTAAAGAAAATATTCGACTTATGGCTTATCGAACACGAATCTAGTCCTATAATATTATTGGAATCTGCGATACTATTCGAAAGTGGTTTTGATGCCTTTGTGGACAAAATAATAGTGATCGCAGCACCTATTGAAACTAGAATAAAACGAGTTGTTCAGAGAGATAAATGCGAAGAAAAAGATGTTTTATCAAGAATGAAATCGCAAATGTCCGACGAGATCAAAATAAGCAAAGCCAACTTCGTTATTCAAAACGGAGAACATGATGACTTAAACAAACAAATTTTTGATTTACTTGGAAAACTGATGTTCCAAAAATAAATATTGGCAGACAAATTAATAGTTCTACATTTTAAATTTATAACGGCAATTAAACTTACCTTTTGTCATTGCAACTAATTTCGAAGACAGCATCTGTCGTCTTATCAAAGACACTTTATCAACAAAGACATGACCGTCAATATGATCGTACTCATGTTGAATAGCTCTTGCTGCAAATCCCGAATAGGTTTCAGTCTTTTCATTCCAATTTTCATCATAATAGTTAATAGTTATACTATTAGGACGACGAACTGACTCTGATATACCGGGCAAACTTAAGCAACCTTCTTCTCTTAAAGAGTCATCTTCACTATAAGATATAATTTGGGCATTAATAAAGGTTTTCTTGAATGTAGCTAAACTAGGAATTTCATCAGCCATTAAATGTAAATCAACGACAAACAAACGTAGCGACAAACCTATCTGTGGAGCTGCTAAACCAACTCCATCCGCTTTTTCAAGGGTTTGAAACATATTAGAAATCAACTGTTCGAGATTAGGATAATCAGCAGGAACAGGAAGAGCAACTTTCTTAAGTACGGGATTTCCGTAAATTACAATCGGATATATCATATTTTCATTCTTTGGCTTTCCATATAATCTTGCAATATAATGGTCGCACTAATTTCATCTACTAAAGCTTTATTTTGTCTGTCTTTTTTTTTCAAACCACCCGCTAACATTGTTTTGTGTGCTAAAACAGATGTAAAACGTTCGTCAAAAAACTCAACACGAACATGAGGAAATTTGTTTTTAAGAGAATTTACAAATGGTGTAATATATTTCATCGACTCCGATGGCATATTATTCATTTGCTTCGGCAATCCAACTACTATACACTCTACGCTTTCGGTTGCAAGATATTTTACTAAAAAAGTTAATACCTGCTGCGAATCAACGGTCGTTAAACCGCCTGCTATTAATTGAGAAGGATCAGACACCGCTATTCCGACTCTCTTTTTTCCGTAGTCAATTGCTAAAATTCTAGACATTATCATGCAAAGATAGGATATTTTATGTACATTTGCGATATTAATATGTACAAATGTCAATATGAAGATTCTAGTTACGGGTGGAACCGGTTATATCGGTTCGCATACAGTAGTTGAACTACAAAACGCAGGTTTTGAGCCAATAATAATAGATAATTTGTCTAATTCATCAATTGCAGTACTAGATGGAATTGAAAAGATTACAGGTAAAAGACCTGTCTTTGAGCAAATAGACTGCAAAGATATTAATGACATGGATTTATTGTTTACAAAACATAAAGACATAGTTGCAATAATACATTTTGCTGCTAGTAAAGCTGTTGGTGAATCTGTTATTAAACCCTTAATGTACTACCGAAATAATCTTAAATCCATGCTAAACATAATGGAATTAATGATTAAGCACAATGTTGAAAATCTTGTGTTTTCTTCATCATGTACAATATATGGTCAACCTGACATTCTTCCTGTAACAGAAAAAGCAGAAATTAAACCTGCACTTTCTCCATACGGTAACACAAAACAAATATGCGAGGAAATTATTACGGATACTGCACACGCAAATCCACATATAAATGCTATACTGCTAAGATATTTTAACCCTATCGGAGCTCACGAAAGTTCTGAAATAGGCGAACTTCCAATAGGTGTACCTCAAAACTTAATTCCATACGTAACACAAACTGCAGCAGGCATACGTAAACAATTACAAGTTTTTGGAAATGATTATAACACTCCTGATGGTTCTTGTATCCGCGACTACATAAATGTTACAGACTTAGCCAAAGCCCATGTAGCAGCTGTTAAAAGATTACTTGATAAAAAAGGGAAAAGTGCTGTTGAAGCATTCAACGTAGGAACCGGCAGAGGAACTACTGTATTAGAAGTTATATCTTTATTTGAAAAAGTTACAGGTGTAAAGTTAAACTACAAGATAGTAGGTCGTAGAGAAGGTGATATTGAAAAAGTGTGGGCTGATGCGTCACTCGCGAATAATGAATTAGGCTGGCATGCAGAGAAGAGCATGGAAGACACATTGCTTTCTGCATGGAAATGGGAACAACACTTAAAACAAACTAAAACGAGATGAAAATGAGATTATTACTAATGGGAATCTGCATTTTTGCTGCAAGCTTAGTAGGTTCAGCAAAAAAAGCAGTTGTGGTAAGTACATTACAATTACCACCTGCCGAAGCTATTTACAACGAAGGCATCGATTTGTTGCGCCAAAAACAATATGATGATGCCATAATTAAATTCACTGCTACAATTGCGGAGGATACTACATTTACAAAAGCTTATTACAACAGAGCAATCGCATATTTTGAAAGTGAACGTTATAATAAAGCTATAAGTGATTTAAATGTAGCTATAAGACAGGCAAACAATGAAACTGCTTCTGAATGTTATTTAATAAGAGGTAAAATCATGTTTTATTTGGATGATATTAAAAACGCATTAACAGATGTAGATAAAGCTATAGAATTAAATCCGTCTAATATTAACGCAAGATTAGATAAAGCAGCCCTACTTCAATACAAACGCGAATACGCATTGGCAGAAGAAGAGTACTCCAACATATTAAATATCAGTCCGGACAATGCTTCTGCATTACTAGAAAGAGGGAATTGCCGTCAATACATCGGGCAACTTGAAGCCGCAATGAATGATTACAAAATTTTAGCAATAAATGATTCATCAAATTTTCAAGCCAAACTTAATATTGCAACTTTAACTTGGAAAATTTCAGCAGATACGGTAAATAGCATATCACTTCTCAATAAATTAGCAAAAGACAACCCTCAAAGTGCTGAAGTGTTTAACGCACGCGGACTCATATATAGTTTAACTGCACAATACGATTCTGCAATTGCGGATTTTGACAAAGCAATAGCGATAAATAAAAATTATGCAGCTGCATACAATAACAGAGGCTCGGCTTATTATAAACAAAATAAATTAGAAACAGCAATAGACAATTACAACCGTGCAATAGAAATAAACACTAACTATGGTGATGCGTATCTGAATCGTGCTATAGTTAGGGAATTACTACGAGACGAGAATGGTTCGTGTAATGATTTAAAAGCAGCCGCCAAACTAGGAGTTAAAAATGCATCTGAATATTTTACTAAACAATGTGAATAACTTAGCCATGAAAAAAATATCTATCATACTAATTTGCACTTTGGCATGTAATTTCTTATTCGCTGCCAAAACTAATATTCCGCTTAGCAAAGATTCGCTAAAATCATACAAAACAGCGGTAAAACAAGGTGATAAATTTTATCGTCTTCAAGATGAGAAAAAATATCAGGCCTGCGGTCAATACTTAACTGCTTACAATCTTTATGCAGGAGATGCTTCTTTATGCTACAAATTAGGTAATTGTTATTTGACTGGTTTTTCTAAAACAAAAGCTATTACTTTCTTTGATGCAGTTGCTGACATAGATTCGACACACAAACAATTTCCTGATATATATTGGAAACTTGGAACTGCATATCAATTAGACAATCAATTTGACAATGCTATAGTTTCATATCAGAATCACAAAGACATTCTAAGTAAGGGCAAACAGAACAAAAAAACAATTGCTAAAATTAAACAAACAGATAAACGTATACAAGAATGTCAGTCCGGATTAAGTTTAGAAAAAATTAAAAACCCCCTATTTATTGACAATGTTTCGGCAATCAACACTTCTGCAGATGAATACAATACTATTTGCAACCCAAATGGTAAAACAATAAGTTACACTAATGCAACATTATTATCTTCAGGAGAGCGTCGTGAGCACTCTTTGTCTGCAAACAAAAGCGTTGATGGAACATTTGACTCTCCATACGAGAATATCGCAAAAAAAAGAAAATTTTCTCATATTGATGTTGTTGCACAAACCGATAACGGCAATACAGAATATGTTTATGACGGAGATAAATCAGCTATCCTTATTTACAAAAACAAGGACGGTAAATGGAGAAAATCAGGCAAACTTAAATTTTGGAAAAATCGTGTCAGAAAAATTGGATTTAACTCAAATTGTGAGCAAATAGTATTTTCTAGCGAAGGCAAAAAGAGTTTAGGTGAACAAGATCTTTTTATAGTAAATAAAAATGGTAAAAAGTGGACAAAACCGGAGAATTTAGGTAATCAGGTTAACACTGAATATGACGAAACAGCTCCTGTATTTGTAAATGACTCGACCATATATTTTTCGTCAACCGGTCATAACTCTATGGGTGGATATGATATATTTAAAACAACATTAAGTAATGGGAAATGGGGACAAGCGGAAAATATTGGGACTCCTATAAACACAGCTTTTGATGATGTGTTTTACACTCCTACCAACAAAGACTTAAAGGCATACATATCTTCAAACCGAGATGGCGGCAAAGGTGGCATGGATATATATGCACTTACTTACATCCTTCCAAAAGAACTTGCAGAAGATTTTGATGCACCCGCAGGTACTATTGGAGATAAATTATTAGCCGGAATTAATATTCAACAAGAGGCTAATATTGATAGTTCAAAAGTAACTTTGATGAAAGGTATTATTATGGGAGATGATAGCCTACTTCTAAAAGCAAAAATTGAATTGGCTGATAATGAATTACAACAAATCATTGCAACTTTTGAAGCTGATAGTACCGGAAATTACGAAGTTATACTTCTCGGAGGCTTGAATTATGGTATCTCTGTTAGTTATCCGGGATATTTATTCCATTCTGAAAACTTTGATTTACCTGAACAATCAGAATTTCAAGAGATCGACAAAGATATTATTCTTAAAAAGATTGCTATAGGCAAAAATATCGTACTTAAGAATATTTTCTTTGAAACTGCCAAAGCTGATCTAAATGATGAATCTATCATAGAGTTGAATAATGTTATTAAACTATTGAAAGAGAATCCTACAATGCATGTTGAAATATCGGGACACACCGATAACGTAGGTTCTAAAGCATACAATAAAAACTTATCTAACTTTAGAGCAAAATCAGTAGTAGATTATTTAATTCAAAATGGTATAGAAGAAGGACGATTAACTTCAAAGGGATATGGATATGATAATCCTGTAGCATCAAACAAAACAGAAGAAGGTCGTAAAGAAAATCGCCGCACAGAATTTCTTGTTACAAAAATCTAAATTATGCTAAATACACCATATCAATTAATACGAGTTTGTGCAGCTGTTCCAAAAACAATAGTAGCTGATACTATTGCCAATGCAGATGCCATTTGCGAAGCTGTTTGCAAAGCAGATGACGAATGCTCTCATATAGTCGTATTTCCTGAATTGTGTGTTTCCGGATATACTTGTGCGGATTTATTCTTTCAAAACTCTTTGATTGAAGCTTGTAAAGATGCAATATCGCATATAATACAGGCAACTGCGCATAAAAAAATGTGTATTATTATTGGCAGTCCTCTAATTATTGATAACAATCTATACAATTGTGCTATTGTAATTAATCAAGGACAAATAATCGGCATTGTACCCAAAAGTTTACTGCCAAACTACAACGAATTTTACGAGAAACGTTGGTTTTGTCCTGCTGATATGCTTAGCTCTGACTCTATTAAATTGTGCGGACAAAATGTTCCTGTCGGAACTGATTTAATCTTCAATATAAACGACAATTTTAAATTCGGTATTGAAATATGCGAAGATTTATGGTCACCTATTCCTCCTAGTTCATTTTTGTGTTTGGCAGGTGCTGACATCATCTTTAATTTATCTGCCAGCAACGAACTAGTTTCAAAACGTGCGTACAGACAACGCTTAATCAGACAACAATCGGCAAGAGCTATTTGCGGATATGTTTATTGTAATGCCGGCAATGGAGAATCAACTAGTGATATAGTTTTTAGCGGTCATTGCATGATTGCAGAAAATGGTCGTATTTTATCAGAAAACGGATTTATATGTGATCAAGATCTAATATGTTCAGATATTGATATTGAGCGTTTAAGATATGACCGTATGAAACAGAGTAGTTATGCTGATGCAAAATCATCGTATTATACGCCTGTTAGATACATATCATCTAATATTGATTTAAAACCTGACCAAATTGTATATCCAATTGAGCGCAGACCTTTTGTTCCTAATAACGGACCGGAAAAAGATGAAAGATGCTCTGAAATTATGGATATCCAAGTGGCAGGCTTAAAGAAAAGGTTGGAACATATAAATTGTAACAACGTTATTATAGGAATCTCCGGAGGACTTGATTCTACGCTTGCCTTGCTTGTAGCAACAAAAGCTTTTGACGAACTTGGTTACGACCGAAAAAATATAATGGGTGTAACCATGCCAGGATTTGGAACTACATCAAGAACTATGGGTAATGCTATAAAATTGATGGAGTCTTTAAATACAACTTCAATCACTATTTCTATTAAAGACGCTTGCATCCAACATTTTAAAGATATTAATCACGATATTTCAGTCCATGATATCTGCTATGAAAACACACAAGCTCGCGAACGTACACAGATATTGATGGATATGGCAAACAAGACTAACGGCATTGTAATTGGTACCGGAGATTTGAGTGAGCTTGCTCTTGGATGGTGTACATACAATGGTGACCATATTTCTCATTATGGTGTTAATGTAGGTGTACCTAAAACATTGGTTCGCAGTTTGGTAAATGCATACGCTACGCTGCACGATACTAAAACAAAGGCTATCTTGGCTGATATTATTGATACGCCTATTAGCCCTGAGTTATTGCCCAAAGGCGATAATGACGAGATTGTGCAAAAAACTGAAGATGTTGTCGGACCGTACGAATTACATGACTTCTTTATTTATTATATGCTGCGTTTTGGGTTTTCTCCGTCAAAAATAATGGCGTTGGCTGAAACAGCTTTTTCTGAAAAAGAAGTTTCTGACGATGTTCTTTACGAAAAGGCTACTATTTTAAAATGGCTTAAGATTTGCTATAAGCGTTTCTTTAGTCAGCAATTTAAACGTAACTGCCTTCCCGATGGCCCTAAAATAGGTTCTATTGCATTATCTCCTCGTGGTGATTTACGCATGCCCAGCGATGCCTCAGCAAACATTTGGCTAAAAGAATTGAATGGTTTGGAATAATTTTCTTCACCCACCCACTACCCAACACTTAGTTATTAGATTTAAGGCATTTGCCGAATCAACAAACATTGAATTGTTAATTTTATAGTGTATCCTCATCGTTTTTATAATTTTTATTGTAAAATATTGCAAATCAAATAAATATATCTGAAATAACATAAAATTTCTGCACAATAAATAGTTTTTTACTATATCTTCAGACATAAAAACAAGCAATTCAAAGATATTTTTTTGTCCAATCAATAAATTGTTTCTATTTTTGCACAAATTAATCAAAAGTGTGCAAAAATGATAGAACAAAATTTTATTAAGCTATTTGAACACAGTTTTAAAGAAAACTGGGATTATCCAATTTACACTAACTACTACAAGAATCAAACCTTCAAATACAGCGAGGCCGCAAATCAAATTGCAAAACTCCACTTGTTATTTGAAAGTGCAAAAGTTGAGCAAGGCGATAAAATTGCTCTAATTGGCAGAAATACACCTAATTGGACCATTACATACATAGCTGTTGTAACATACGGAGCAGTAATAGTACCAATCTTGCAAGATTTCAACCCAAACGATGTACACCATATTGTTAATCACTCAGAATCTAAAATGCTATTCTGTAGCGACAAAATATGGGATACACTTGAAGAGGAAAAAATGAATAATCTTATAGCCGTTTTTTCACTTAACGATTTCAGATGCATTCACCAAAAAGATGGAGAATACATTCAGAAAATCATGAATTCATTAACAGACAATTTCAACAAACGCTATCCACAAGGCTATAAACAGGAACACGTTAAATATACAGAGCGCGATAATGCAGAATTGGCAATGATCAGCTACACTTCGGGCACTACAGGTTTTAGTAAAGGCGTAATGATTAGCGGGAATGCACTTGCAGGAAATATCACATTCGGAATAAGGACACACCTACTAGAAAGAGGAGATAAAGTACTTGCATTTTTACCTCTGGCACATGCATACGGTATGGCATTCGACTTTTTAACAGCTACATGCGTAGGTTCACACACTTATCTACTAAACAAGATTCCGAGTCCTAAAGTATTGATGAAGGCTTTTGAAGAAATAAAACCTAAAGTCATATTTACTGTTCCGCTTATAATGGAAAAAATATACAGGAAACAACTTCAACCTGCATTGAACAAAATGAGTATGAGACTAGCACTAAGTATTCCATTGTTAGATGACAAGATATATCAACAAATCAAAAAGAAACTTAATGAAGCATTTGGAAATGAATTCAGAGAAGTTATTATTGGAGGTGCACCTCTTAATAAAGAAGTTGAGGATTTTTTAAGAAAAATCGGCTTTAAATTTACTGTCGGCTACGGTATGACAGAATGCGCTCCTCTTATATGCTATTCACCACACGACAAATTTGTTCCATATTCGGCTGGTAAAATTCTTGATATAATG
>JAKIYQ010000045.1:0-11231 GCA_022708465.1 Bacteroidota bacterium
TTGTACCACTATGAAATCACAATTCTTCAAATGTTTACGAATTGTCTGTTATCCCATTGGTTGGATATATGGTTTGGTAGTTATGATACGCAATTATTTGTTTGATGCAAAAATCATCAAAAGTACTAAGTATAAAATTGCGATCATTTCTGTTGGGAACTTGACAGTAGGCGGAACCGGAAAAACTCCACATGTTGAATATTTACTGCATATTTTATCTGATAAATTTAATACAGCAATGCTAAGTCGTGGCTATAAACGTAAATCTAAAGGTTTAGTTTTTGCAAATACGATTAATGCGAATGCGTCAATTTTGGGAGATGAAGCATACCAAGTATATTCAAAATTTCCACAAGTTAAAGTTGTCGTTGATAAAAATAGAAGAGAGGCATTACGAGAAATTGAGTCTAGTTATTCAAACATGGATGTGGTAGTTATGGATGATGCCTTTCAACATAGGTATGTTAAGGCCGGTTTATCTGTGTTACTTGTAGATTATAATAGGATAATAACTGAGGATAAATTGTTGCCATATGGTGATTTGAGGGAGCCTGCCAGCGGAAAAAATCGCGCAGATATTGTAGTAGTAACAAAATGCCCTATAGATCTTAGTCCGCTTGAAGTAAGGATAATACGAAAAAAATTATATCTCAGACCATTTCAGTCTTTGTTTTTTTCGACATATACATATCAAAAACCGATAGCTGTATTTAAAGAAGCAAGCAGTGAATTAACGGAAGTTGGATCAGTCTTATTGGTAACGGCAATAGCCCAGCCAAAACCCTTGAAAGAATATTTGGAAGAACAATATAAAATAGTACAATCTGTATCATATTCAGATCATTATTTATTAAGTGAAAAGGATTGGTGTGATATTTCTGAGAGATTCCGTTTGTTGTCGGGACCTAATAAATATATATTTGTTACAGAAAAGGATGCTGCTAAATTAGTAGGGTGCAAATATATTCCGAATGACCTAAAATCGTATATATATGCCATTCCGTTGCAGATAAAAATTTTGCAAGGGAAACAAGATAATTTTAATAATAAATTTATTGATTATGTTGAAAAGAATAAACGAAACATCGTCGCACCTAAAGACCAAAATAAACGATATTCCAAAGATTGGCATAATATTGGGTACAGGTTTGGGTAATCTTGCTACACAAATTACTAACCGCCAGGAAATAAATTATGCAAGTATTCCTAACTTTCCATTATCTACAGTTGAGGGGCACAGTGGAAAATTAATTATTGGTAGTTTGGGAGCAGTGCGTGTGCTTGCAATGCAAGGTCGTTTCCATTATTACGAAGGATACGACATGAAAGAAGTAACATTCCCTGTAAGGGTAATGAAGTCTTTAGGTATTGAAATATTATTGGTTTCGAATGCCGCAGGAGGTATGAATCCTGATTTTAAAATAGGTGATTTGATGATAATATCAGATCATATTAATTTGTTTCCGGAAAACCCATTGCGAGGCAAAAATTTTAATGAGTTAGGGCCTCGTTTCCCTGATATGAGTGCTGCATACGATCAAGATTTGCGAACAAAAGCGAAGAAAATCGCACAACAACTCGGTGTTCAAGTAAAGGAAGGAGTCTATGTTGGTACTTCAGGTCCTACTTTCGAAACTCCTGCCGAGTACAGATATTTTAGGCGTATAGGTGGTGATGCAGTTGGAATGTCCACAGTACCTGAAGTAATAGTAGCAGTTCACTCAGGTATACGTGTATTTGCAATTTCTATCATAACAGATTTAGGCATAGAAGGTATTGTCGACACGGTATCGCACGAAGAAGTGCAACGCATTGCCGATAGCGTTCAGCCTAAAATGACTGCAATTATGAAAGGATTGATAGAGGAGTTGTAATCAGCCTCCCCAACCTTCGCGGTCTAGATTCCTGTATCCTATGGCTTCGGATAAATGTTCTGCTGTTACTCTTTCTGAATTATCTAAGTCGGCTATTGTGCGAGCAACTTTAAGGATTCTGTCGTATGCTCTTGCTGACAAGTGCAGTTTAGACATTGCATATTGTAACATTTTGAGGCCGGCTTCGTCGGGTTGAACATATTTGTGTAATAGCTTAACAGTCATTTGTGCATTGCAGTGCACTCCATTTGAATTCTTATATCGTTTTTCTTGTATGTTGCGAGCGTTTATTACCCTCTCACGAATAATGGCACTTGATTCTGATTGATTTCTATTTGACAATTGTCCAAATGAAATTGGAGTAATCTCAATTTGAAGATCAATACGATCTAAAAGTGGACCTGAAATTCGGCTCAAATATTTTTGAACAGCTCCGGGTGCACAAACACAAGGACGTTCAGGATGATTATAATAACCGCAAGGACATGGATTCATAGATGCAACTAGCATAAAACTTGCAGGATATTCGATACTGCAACTTGTGCGTGAAATTGTAATCTTTCTGTCTTCTAATGGCTGTCTCATAACTTCCAATACAGATCTCTTAAATTCAGGTAATTCGTCAAGAAATAGTACTCCATTATGTGACAAGGATATTTCACCTGGTTGAGGATATGTGCCACCACCTACTAGAGCGGTGTCTGATATTGTATGATGAGGACTTCTAAAAGGTCTATGATGTAGTAAGGAAGTCGTTTTATCTAATTTCCCTGCAACAGAGTGTATTTTTGTCGTTTCTAATGCTTCGCTAAGTGATAATGGTGGAAGTATTGATGGTATTCTTTTAGCCATCATCGATTTTCCTGCTCCCGGAGGGCCAATTAATATAATATTATGTCCACCTGCTGCAGCCACTTCCAGTGCGCGTTTAACTGATTCTTGACCTTTTACATCTGCAAAGTCAGGCTCATCTTTATTTACATGATTTAAAAAATCCTCTTTAGTATTTACTATTGTGGTTTCTATTTTTGTTTTTTCGTTTAAAAAATCGACTACCTCACTAATGTCATCTACGCCTAAAATATCCAATTCGTTCACAACTGCGGCTTCGCGGGCATTTTCTTTCGGTAGAATCAGCCCTTTGAATCCGACTTCTCGAGCTTTCACTGCAATAGGTAAAGCTCCTTTTATAGGCAAAACTTTTCCATCCAGTGATAGTTCACCCATTATTACATATTCGTTAAGTAATTTCTCTGACAGTTCTCCGGAAGCAGCCAAAATTCCCATTGCAATTGGCAAGTCGTATGATGAACCTGCTTTTCGTATGTCTGCAGGTGCCATATTTATAATTACTTGTTGTCTAGGAAACTTGTATCCTTTATGTCCGAAGGCAGACATGATACGTTCGTGACTTTCCTTGATTGCATTATCAGGTAAGCCAACTAAAAAGAATTTAATACCTGAAGAAACGTTTACTTCAACAGTAATAATTGTGGCATCGATACCTTGCACCGCTGCCCCGAATGATTTTACCAACATTGGGTAGTAATAAAAATTAATAAATTAAGATGTGTATTATAAACCTTAGTGGTTTACAATTTATTCTGCACTTGTATGCTTCAATTTTGCAATCAGTGTTTCATTGCCAACAGTTTCTTCATGCAAATCAACAAGAATTTCTGCATCCAAGGGTAAAAACATATCTACTCTTGAACCGAATTTAATAAATCCAAGTTGACTGTTTAGTGTACATTTTTCACCAACTTTGGCATATGTTACAATACGGCGTGCTAATGCACCGGCAATTTGTCTAACTAATATTGTTTGTTTATTTGTTGATTCAATTATAATTGACGAACGTTCATTTTCTGAACTGGATTTTGGAAGATAAGCTGCTAATTTTCGGCCATTTTGGTGTGATACGTGTTTCACGGTTCCTGATATAGGGTACCAATTTGCGTGAACATCAAAAACAGACATAAAAATAGACACTTGAATGCGCTTTTCTTTTAGTAAGTCATTTTCCATAACCGGTTCTATCACAACAATTTTTCCATCGGCAGGTGCAACTACATAAGTATCATCAGCAACTAATATTCTGTTGGATATGCGGAAAAAGTATGTGAAAAATATAAATAAGCCAATCGAAAGTACAGCTACTATTATTGGAACGGTTGGTGTTAAAAATATGTAAAACAGCAAACCATTTACGATGATGAGCGTAAATAGTAGTACAAGCAACATATTTTTACCTTCTTTATGGATGCGTATCATATTTCTTCTATAAATTGAAGGTAAATGTAAATAACCGGAATTATCAGCATTAAACTATCAAAACGATCTAGCATTCCACCATGTCCGGGTAAAATTGTACCGGAGTCTTTAAGTGATGCTGTGCGTTTAAGCAAAGATTCTGACAAATCTCCGTATGTTCCAAAAATAATAATCAAAGAACCAAAAACAATCCATTTCCAAATAGCAACTTCCGGTGTGAAGTACGCAAATATTAACGATCCGATAATAGTGAGTATAGCTCCTCCTATTTCGCCTTCCCATGATTTTTTGGGTGAAATACGCGGGAATATCTTATGTTTTCCAAAACTTACACCAAATACATAAGCTCCGGTGTCGAATGTCCAGATTAGAATAAATAGGGCATACAACCAATATACGTTTTGTTGAATCGCAATAAAATTTAGTAAGCCGAATGGAACAGCTACAATTGCTTGTCCCATAAGCGAAAAAGCAATATTGTGAGTTGGAGCTGCTTTTTTTCTGTATAATTCTGCAATCAGTAGGGCTACAATACACATTGCATAGCATACTATAACAATTTCTCCCCCGTATTTTGCAAGCCAAAAGCATCCGAAGTATAGGATTGTACCGCAAATAATTAAATATATGGTAGGCACATTTACTCTGTCACTAATGTTTGTTATTTTGTAAAATTCATATAGTGCTAATATGTTTACTAAGCCAAATATCCCAGTGAAAATGAAATATTTATCTTGAAAGTAAATACTTGTAAGTATGACTGCTACAAATGCAATCCCGGTTAGTGTGCGTTGCCAAAAATTATTCATTGCTTGTGTCCTCCGTATTTTGAGGTTCATCTTCTATAATAGGTTTACTCTCATCGTTCTTTGCACTTTCCTTAATAATTTCTTCCATGCGACTGGCCCAAGGGCGTTTTCCAAAAATATGTTCAACGTCCTCAGCAAAGATAACTTCTTTTTCAACTAATAAATCAGCTAATGCTTTATGCTTGCTGCGATTTTCTGTAATTATGGTTAAAGCTCTTTGATATTGTGAGTTTACTATACTCTTAATTTCGTTATCAATAATTTCAGACGTTTTATCGCTGTATGGCTTTGTGAATGAGTAGTCTGATTGTGTAGAGTCATAATAACTTATATTAGACAACTTATCGCTCATACCATAGTAAACTACCATTGAGTATGCCATTTTTGTAGCTCTTTCCAAGTCATTTAAGGCTCCTGTTGATACTTTTCCAAAAACAACCTCCTCAGCAGCTCTACCTCCCAAAAGTGCGCACATTTCATCAAGCATTTGGTCTTTAGTAGTCAATTGTCTCTCTTCAGGTAAATACCATGCTGCTCCTAGTGCCTTACCACGTGGTACAATGGTAACTTTAACTAAAGGATTTGCAAATTCAAGCAACCAACTAACAGATGCGTGTCCGGCTTCGTGAGTGGCAATAGATTTTTTTTCTGATGCAGTTGTAATCTTGTTTTTCTTCTCAAGACCTCCAATAATTCTGTCAACAGCATCTAGAAAATCTTGTTTTTCAACTTCTGTTTTGTTATGTCTGGCAGCAATTAAGGCAGCTTCGTTGCAGACATTAGCAATATCAGCTCCGGAAAAACCCGGAGTTTGTTTTGCGAGAAAATCTACGTTAAGGTCTTTTGCCAATTTTAGTGGACGTAAATGAACTTGAAATATTTCATTGCGTTCGTGAATATCCGGTAAGTCTACACTTATTTGTCTGTCAAAACGTCCGGCACGAAGTAGGGCTTTATCCAATACATCAGCTCTGTTAGTTGCTGCAAGTATTATAACTCCACTATTAGAACCGAATCCGTCCATTTCTGTGAGCAACTGATTCAGAGTGTTTTCTCTCTCATCATTAGAGTTGAAGGATGGATTTTTACCTCTTGCGCGACCTACTGCATCAATCTCATCTATGAAAATAATACATGGAGCTTTTTCTTTAGCTTGGCGAAATAAATCTCTTACGCGTGATGCGCCAACACCTACGAACATTTCTACGAAATCAGATCCTGACATAGAGAAGAAAGGAACATTTGCTTCTCCGGCTACAGCCTTAGCTAATAATGTTTTACCTGTTCCCGGAGGGCCAACAAGTAGGGCACCCTTTGGAATTTTCCCTCCCAGAGAAGTGTATTTAGCCGGGTTTTTCAGGAAATCAACTATTTCTTGAACCTCTTGTTTAGCTTCCGCCAAACCGGCAATATCTTTGAATGTTACTTTTATTGCAGCTGTGCCTTTGTCAAATAATTGAGCTTTTGATTTACCCACACTAAATATGCCGCCACCTGCACCTCCACCTCCCATGCGACGCATTGCAATAACCCAAATAAAAACGATAAGCAGGATAGGACCAAACGACCATATTAGGGAGTCCCAATAATCTTTTCTTTCCTCATATCTGACATCAATTTTCTCTCCGGTTTTTGCTGAATTTGCCGTAATAAAATCGTCTAGTTTTTCAGGAGATGGTATACGAACTGTTAATTGAGGTTTCTTTGAATATAGTTTTTCTCCTCCCTCACCAAGTACAATTTTGATTGCCTGTGGATCGTCTTTTAAACTAACATCGGCCTCATTTTTATTGGTAATAACTACTATTTTTTCAACATATCCTTTTTCAACATATTCTTGAAAATTAGAATATGGAACATCCTTCTTTGGAGATTCCTCATTTATGAAAGTTATTGCAATTAAAAAGACTGCAATAGCTCCGTACAGCCAATACATGTTAAAGCGAAATTTTGGTGGTTGGTTGTTCGGGTTTTTTTGAGGCTGTTGTTTGTTTTCCATATTATAAATCAGCGATTTCTGTTAATTTTGCATCTGCCCATAAGTGCTCTAAATCGTAGAATGCACGAGGTTCACGTTGCATAATATGCAACATTATGTCTCCGTAATCGGCAATTATCCATTCGCAATTTTCAAATCCCTCCATTGCAATTGGTTTTTCTTTGGCGTGTTCGCGAACGTAATCTTTAGTTTTTAGTGCAATTGAGTTTACATGCGTGTTTGAATTACCTTCGCATATAATTAAATATTTGCAAATGGTATTAGGTATTTTTGTTAAGTCAGCAGTTACAATACGTAATCCTTTTTGTTCTTGTATGCCGCCAACAATTGTATTTACTAGATTTTTTGTTGTCATTATTTTTGTAATATTTGTGCAAAGATACTATTTTTTGCTACATTGTCAAATGCCGAAGATACAATGCCATCGTTGTTTAAACATATTGGTTTGCCGTTATCACCTGATTCGCAGATGCTTTGTACAATCGGTATTTGTCCTAATAATTCAATTCCGCGTTCTTCAGCTAATTTTTTCACACCATCTTTCCCGAATATATAGTACTTATTTTCAGGAAGTTCGGCCGGTGTGAACCATGCCATATTTTCAATAAGTCCCAAAATAGGAACTCCCACTTTGTCGTTCTGAAACATATCAATGCCCTTTACCGCATCTGCTAAAGCAACTTCTTGCGGTGTACTTACAACAATAGCACCATCAAGTTTAATTGTTTGAACTATAGTAAGATGTATGTCGCTTGTGCCGGGAGGAAGATCTATAATAAAAAAGTCAAGATCTCCCCATAACGCTTCGGTAAGTAATTGTTTGATTGCATTGCTTGCCATTGCTCCACGCCATACTACTGCACTTTCTTTGTTGACGAAAAATCCTATTGATAATATTTTAATGCCATATTTTTCTATAGGAACTATCATTCCTGATTCATTTGCAAAGGGTCGTTCATTTTCTATGCCAAACATTTTTGGTATAGAAGGGCCATAAATATCAGCATCAAGAAGTCCTACTTTATATCCTTGTTTTTGCAATGCTATTGCAAGATTTGCAGATACAGTTGATTTACCGACTCCTCCCTTTCCTGATGATACTGCGATTTTACATTTTACTCCTGACAAAGGAACTTCTGCTGTTTTTGTTTCTTTTTCAACTTGCATTACAGATATATGTCCTTTTATATTTACAAAATCTCCGATGTATGTTATTATTGCTTGCTCTGAAGCCTTTACAAGTGATTTTTGTAGTGGATCGTTGGGCTTTAGCATTAGCGATAACCAAACAGAATTGCCTTCAATGCGAATATTATCTGCTACCATTCCGGCTGTAACAATATCTTCACCTGTCCCCGGATATCTTACATGTTGAAGAGCATCAAGTATTAGTTTTGGATACAATGTCATTTTTTTGTTTTTAGCTATAATATTAATAAGTCTATTTTGTTCTTTGATTGTTAGCACTGCGCCTGCTTCTATTAAAACTGCGGTAATCATCTTCTTCAATTATATCGTCAGGTTCAAGCCATTCTGCAGACGATGATAATTTTAATCTTATGTATTTTATATTCATGCCACGTTCTAGCCATTGCTGTTCGTAGTATGTTTGAATAGATAATAAATTTTCATCAATGTTTGGTGTATGGTACAAATCGTCTGTGCATTGTTCAATATACAAATTGTTTTTTTGTGCCATAAGCAATGTATACTGATACAAAAAAGGACTATCGGTTTTAAGATGTAACAATCCGTTTTTACGCATTATAGCTCTGTATTCTTGCATGAAACGTGTTGATGTTAAGCGTTTTCTCACTTTTTTCATTTGTGGATCAGGGAAGGTAATCCATATTTCAGACACTTCATCCGATGCAAAAAAATAATTGAGTAACTCTATGTTTGTGCGCAAAAATGCTACGTTCTTCATGCCTGTTTCGTTTGAATCTTTTGCACCTGTCCAGATACGAGCTCCTTTTATGTCAATGCCAATAAAATTTTTATTTGGATATTTCCGTGCCAATCCTACCGTATACTCACCTTTACCGCAACCTAATTCCAAAACAATTGGATTGTCGTTTCCAAAAAAACTATTCCATTTTCCTTTGTATGGGAAAACAACTCCGGATTGAAGTTTACCAAAGGGATACTGAAAGACATGAGAAAATGTTTCCATGTCTGCAAATTTCTGTAATTTATTCTTTCCCATCTTTCGAATCGGATTTTTCAATAGTAATACCGATATCTCTTATACCCTTTAACATACTATCACGCATCCCTTGATATATTTCGAAATGATAAACTCCTTCTTTAGGGAATCGTATTTTATCCATAAACATAACAGGCATTTCATATACAGAGAAATATGATTGTCCGAGCCATTTACCTGTATTGTCGGCTAGAAAACATGCAGTTGTATCATCACGTACAATTCCATCGGGAGAACAGGAACGTACAAACATCCAGAGATTTTGATATGGATATTCAGTTGTGTGTCGTACATTTAAAATTATATTGTATGCAGATACAGTGTCTGTAATATCAACATCAAATATTACAGAAGTATCTTGGTTCCAACCGCTTACATCAGTACCTTTATAAGAATTATATGCTGTGTTTTTGACGCATCCGAATAATATTAATGCAGACACTCCGGCAATATATAGAATTTTATTCTTCATCATTATTGACTTCGTTGTTTGTTGATTGTTCGTTTCCGTTTGTATTTCCTTGACGAGGGAACCTCTTGTTCTTTTTCTTCTTTTTGTCGAAACGCGTTAAAACACCTTCTCCAACAGCTGTTGCAAATCCTACAGGTTGAGCCGTAGCTTTTGTTTGCGCATTTAGGCTATCAGGTTTTTCGCCATTTTTATTCATTGCAATAATTTCCTTTACTCTGTCTAAACTTAGTTCTACTAAGTCTTTAGGAAAATTAGGAGCAGCCGAATAGGTCATTTTGCGAGCAAATGTATCTAGCTTAAAGAAATAATAGGTGCCAGTGCCTGTCTCTAAATTAATATCTTTGCTTGGAAATTCTTTAAGGGCTTCAACATAATTATCCACTTCAAAATTTAGACAGCATTTAAGTTTTGCACATTGTCCGGCTAGTTTTTGCGGATTCATTGATAGATCTTGAATACGAGCAGCATTTGTTCCTACTGAAGAAAAACTGCTTAAAAAAGTTGAGCAACATAATTCGCGACTACAAGGTCCTGTACCTCCAATACGTCCAGCCTCTTGTCTGGCTCCAATTTGCTTCATTTCGATTCGCACATGAAACGTATCAGCCAAGACTTTTATTAACTCTCTAAAATCTACACGCTGATCAGCGATATAGTAAAAGATAGCTCGATTACCATCTCCTTGATATTCTACATCACCAATCTTCATGTCTAAATGTAAGTCTTGTGCAATCTTACGCGAACGAAGCATTGCATCATGCTCTTTTGCTTTTGATTCTTCCCATTTATCAAGATCGGCTTGCTTTGCTTTGCGGTAAACTCTTTTTACTTCGTTTTTTTGTGGATCAAAGCCATTTTTTTGCATCTGTAATGCAACTAGATATCCTTGTAATGTTACAGTACCTATGTCATGACCCGGATTAGATTCAACTGCCACCAAATCACCCTTTTCAAGTTGCAGGTTGTTAGAGTTTAAATAGAAACCTTTTCTAGTGTTTTTAAACTGAACTTCTATGTATTGGCATGATTCTCTATCTACTGCAATGTCAGCTAACCAATCGTGAACGCTCAGCATCTGATTAGAATTCTTGCGACATCCATTAACAGTCATTCGACAATTACCTTTTTCTAGTGTATAATCCATAATATTATGATGATTTTATTTTTGTCATTAATTGTAATCCCAAATCGAAGAATACTATTTTTGCATTTACATTGCGTTCAATATCGGATGATGCTCTTGAAAATTGTTCTGTTAGTGCATCAATGTTGTAAATACTGACAAAACGTTTGAATTTGCTTGTAAACTCGGCTTCGTATGGGTATGTGTAATTTAGTGTGTTATCTTGTAAATTTGCAATAAAGCATTCTCTTGTTACGTGTTGTGCATATTCTAAGAAACTTTTTATAGGTTCTCTACCTTTAGCGACCATATCTTCAGAAAACTTTTTCAAGCTAACTAGGTCTTTTTTAAACACATAAGCCATCAACATTCTATACAAAATGAAGTTTGCTTGTGATTCTTCTTTTTGGTCTAAAAGCATTTTAGCCTGTAAATAACTTCCGTTTGCTGTGCGTACTATCTCCGGAGGAAACA
>JAKIYQ010000046.1:0-11120 GCA_022708465.1 Bacteroidota bacterium
TGTTGTTTTAATAGATAACACATTTCCGTCTTGATGTAAATATACAATTGTACCATCGGGACTACTCATTACAAATCTTTTTTGAGATGAAAAATCATCTATGTATATAAGATTGTTTGCTGATGGTATGATGTTTTTCTTAGGTATAAGTCGATTACGTCCTCTTCTATCCAGAAAATAGCATTGCTTTGCATCTGATGCGACCAAATAATCCTTACCATTTACACGATAAAATTTGATAGCTTGTTTGATTTTACCTGACGATTCTTTAAATTTCCAATCCTGAGGGGTTGTTCCATCAGCTTTTATAAGATTAATTTGTTTATTCTCAGTAGGAATAAAAAATCGATAATCGCGTTTATTATCATAATCAAAAACAGATAATCCTGCTGTTGCTCTTGATGGTAAATTTTTTGGATACGATTTCAAATTTTTGCCGGTTCTGTCTATTATATATAGTTTATTGAGTGTGGTAAATGCCATTTGTAGTTTTTTGTTTTTAAGCATATCTACTTGTGTGATATCACCAATAATAGCTTCAGGCAATTGTATCTTCCAAAGAATTTTTCCTTCGGAATTTATTAAATAGAACTGATTTTTTTCGTCTTGTATGGCTATTTCAGTTTCGCCTGTATAATGATTAATAACGAATTGAGGTTTAATTCGCGCAGGTTTATCCAATTCTATAGAAATTAGTTTTGAGAATTTACTTGTATTCTCATCCACCGGCTGTGTTGCTGCAACAGAAATATTTGAATTTTCGTTTTGTGCAATGTTTTCGTTACTTTGTGACTCTTGTTTATTTTCTTCTTGAATCTCAACTTCCGATTTTTTATCGTACTGAACAAATATGTGCTGATAGTCATTTCCGTTACTCTCTGCTTCTGATTGAAAACCAAGACTTTCAAAGTTACTCCATAAGCTGCGTGTAGATTTTATTTTGTCTGCGATTTCAGGAACGAAAAATTTTTCAGAATTTCGGATTATATATGGGATATCAACATAAATAGTTCTATTTGAGGTGGATAATAGAGTCTTATTGGCTCGTTTATATTCGGGCGAACATTGAAGTGTTTGAGTGTTTTTGTTGCGTGATGCGATGTAGCTTGTTAAATCTTCGGTAGGGGCTATAATTAAATTATCTCCAACTACAGATATGTATTCATTATCGAGATTAAAATATTCACCAAAAATATTACCGGCAAATCCATTAAGCGGAAAATGAAAAATAGTTAATGTTCCTTTTTTGTTTGATGAGGCGCCTTCGGTTTCTTCAACCATTCGAGTCAGTCGATCTTGTGCACCTGCTTGGTTGTATAGTTTTGCAATAATATAAGTGTTTGTTGGATTGCAAGCTAATGCAATTTCTCCTCCAAAATACTCTTGAAAAAATAATAGCGGACTTTCGCCGGAAGTAGTTTCCCATTTTGCAGATTCTTCTGCAAAATGCGCTGTTTTTGATAGGGCTTCTCTATACTCGGCAAGCTTGTTTTGGAATAGTCCGAAGTCACTTATGGCGTAATGTCTGAAGAAATATGTATTGTATGGCATCACAGAAGACAAAGTATTGCTATTTGTTGTTTGCCCTTGGAATATGTGTATGATATCGTTTTTGCCATTCCCATCAGCAAAGCCGTTAATAATGATTTTATCTTCGGATAGATCCAAATCAAAGCAACACCAGCTATCATAGTCTTTGGTGATGCTAAGAATTTGCGTGATGTCAGATTGAAAGAAACGATTAATCAGTTTTTTACTCTGCTTCATGTCTAAAAACCAATTTGCTGTGGCTTTTGTCCCTGAACTAGCGCTTATTTGAGTAAAAGCGGAATCTGCTTTAATTATCGCGATTTTTGATTTAATTTGTTGCTTTGAGGCGTCTAATAACTCTCTATTTGATGAGGCTATAAAGATTTCGTTTTCGTAACAAAAATAGAATGTTTTTTTTACGTAAGTGTGCATGAAATTTTGTACGGTAGTCCACTCACTTGCAGATATCTGAGTACTTATAAGATGTTTGAAATTTGCAGAACTATCAACATAAGTGCTTATCATCAGTTTCCTGTTTTCCATGAATGAATTAATTTCAGGAGAACTTTCTTTAAGTGAGTCTAAGGTGCTAAGTATGTAGTGAATATCATCAATATCGTTTATTTTAGCTAAATCTCTCCAATAGTTATTATTGTATAACAGGGCGTCTGAAAAGTTTTGTAAGTTGTTGATTTTTAATATGCTGAATGCGTTTTCGGGCAAAGAAATGAAGATGTCTGTATTTTGTGATACAGTAGCGGATTTCATGCGATAGTATCCCCATATTGAAAAACCTAGTGCAACAAGTGCTGCTATTATGATAATGAATTTTTTCATTCTATGAAATTATTAAAATCCTACACCTATTCCAAATTCAACGAATTCAACTTTTTGAAGATGTGTTTTAATACTGATATTTGCAAGTAAATGTTTTGTAATGTAATATTTTGCAGAAATTCGGAAATAATTCCATCCGTCTTCTTTCTGTATGTTGTAGCCGTAAATAAGTCCTTTATTTACTTTGCCTTCTTTTGCATCATCGTATGGTTCGTAATTTTTTATTGGATCGTATAGATATATGCCTGCCTGAAATCCTATTAGGAATTTACCTATAATCAAATCGTTAGCTATATTAATTCCACATCTTAATTTATTTTCTATCTTATTTTCTGTGATGAATGTCCTGCCAAAGGAAGTATATGTATTATCATCTACATAAGTACTGGTATTTGGGTCAAATTTGGCGGTAGGAACGTATGCTCCATCATAAAATAAATCGACTCCTATACCTATGCGATGTTGATTACATGTGCGATAGTATCCTCCTATATTTATGCTTGCGCATCCGAAGTATTGAGTATCCTTATAGTATAGTTTTTTTGCTCCGCCTGATACTATAAATTCCCCATACCAACGTTTAGTCGGTTTTGTTACAACAGCTTGTTGTGGTGCTTCCTTATAAACAGGCATATATTTTAGTCCTATATGACCGTCAAATAAATTTAATCCGCCATTGGGTTGCGCAAGGCTGCCATTTGAAAAATGATTATACAATATTTCAGCACTTAAACTTATGTTTTTATGTACTTTTATGTCTAAAGACAAACCGGCATTAATGTTTATATTTACCGGACTTCCTATTGCGAAATTATAATCTCCTGCTTTATCTTTTATAGCACGAGGGTCGGCAATTGCTGCAGCTAAATCAGTCGGTTTGGTACAAAAACCGAGTCCTCCACCTATTTTTGTATTGAAAGATACAATATTGGTTTTTACCATTGGTATATTTATATAGGTGTAGGTTGCAATCATTTGTCCTGCGATTTGCGGATTACTCAAATCAAGTACTTGTAATGCAACTCCTATGTCGGGCTTATTATAGTGTAAGTGCCATGGCTTTGAACCATCCAGACTCCATTCAAATGCAATTTCGCCACCAAGCGCCGGACCTTTTATCAATGGTGAAATTATATTCTTATCGTGTTGGTATATGTATCCGCCTATGAATTGTGCTTTGACTTTGTATGGTGCAAAATCATTCGCATAGATCAATCCAAACGTAAATAAACATATTGATAAAAAAAGTATTTTCCTCATTTAAATAAACTATCTTTGCAATTTGCAAATTTAGCAAAAATCTTTATTATGCTTGTATTGTTAAGGAAAGAGATTCGTACTTTTTTTTCATCAGCCACAGGACCGATTATTATTGGAGTGTTTTTGTTGCTGACAGGTTCTTTTATTTGGCTTTTGCCGGGTGCATATAATGTCTTAGACTCCGGTTATGCATCACTCGATGGTTTATTTTTAATAGCTCCGTGGGTATATTTGTTCCTTATCCCGGCATTGACCATGCGCATGTTTTCGGAAGAGTACAGAACAGGAACTATGGAGCTTTTGCTTACCAAACCGGTATCACGTTGGTCTGTGCTAATGTCAAAATTTATGGCCGGTTGGATATTGGTAGTAGCTGCATTAATACCCACCTTAATATATTTATATAGTGTATGTCTTTTAGGTGTACCTGTCGGAAATATTGATTTCGGTGGATTCTGGGGCTCATTCTTAGGGCTTATATTATTAGCATCTGTTTATGTGGCTATTGGTGTTTGTGCATCTTCATTGACTGATAATCCTATTGTATCATTTATATTATCTGCTTTCGTCAGTTTCTTATTGTATGTCGGATTTGATTCTTTTTCTGAATTGTTTACAGACGGACGTATACAAGAACTTGTGTCGAGTTTAGGTATTGCTTCACATTATGATTCGATGAGTAGGGGTGTTATAGATACTCGAGATTTGGTGTATTTCTTAACCGTGTCTGTACTTTTTATAGTAATTACTTGGTGGCAAATGGAGCGAAGGGCATGGAAACATATTCTTGAAATGGTTTTGATTGTTGTTGCTATTAATGTCGTTTCGTCTTTCTTCTTTACTCGTTTTGACCTTACCACCGAAAAACGCTATACTCTATCTGATAATACAAAGGAGCTAATGGGTTCACAGCAAGAAGAATTAGAAATTACTATCTATTTAGATGGAGATATGAATAAAGGTTTCTTGCGTTTAAAAAAATCAGTTCGTGATATTTTGGAAGAATTAAATGTATATGCAGTAAAAGGTATTAATTATAAATTTATCAATCCTTCTGATGCAGCAAACGACAAAGAAAGAAACATGCGTTATGCTCAATTAGAAGCTCGCGGTATGAAACCGACTGTTGTTTATGATAAGGATAATGAAGGTCGTATGTTACAAAAAGTTATTTTTCCGTGGGCTGAGTGTGTGAGTGGTAAGGATACAGTAAGAGTTAATTTGTTAAAGAATATATCCGGTAAGTCCGGTGAAGAAAACTTGAATGTATCTATCGAAACATTAGAATATGAATTTACTGATGCAATTAGAGTCTTTTCGAATAAGAATCCTGATCGTATTGCTTTTATAGAAGGACACGGAGAATGGGATGAGGCTTACGTATATGATATAACAAAATCATTGTCTAAATACTATTACGTAGATAGAGGAATGCTTGGTTCTAATATATCAGATCTTGAACCTTATAAAGTTATAATAATTGCATCACCGATTGCAAAATATACCGAATCTGAAAAATTTATTATTGACCAATATATAATGAATGGTGGCAGGGTTTTATGGTTAGTTGATGGAGTACGAACTGACAAAGAGAATATTGGTATTGCTAATGACGTAAATCTTGATGATCAATTATTTACTTATGGTGTGAGGATTGACCCTGTATTGTTATTAGATCAACAATGTGCACTTGTGCCAATGAATGTATCTCCGGAAGGGCAGGAAGCTAAATTTGAGGCAGCTCCATGGTATTATGCACCATTGTTATTACCATCAGCAGCGAATGTTATTACAAAAAACACTGCTCTTGTGAGATCTGACTTTACATCAATAGTTGAACTGGTAGGAGAAGAACAAACTGCAAATATTAAAAAGTCAATTTTGTTGGCAAGTTCTAATCAGACGGGCGTTGAAAAGGCACCAATGCCTATTCGCATGGATGTAGTAAATTTGTCTCCGGAATCTCCATTTTTTGCATATTCTTATTTGCCTGTGGCTGTTTTATTGGAAGGTTCTTTTAAGTCTGTATTTGCCAATCGTATGATACCGCAAGATATCAATATGGCAGGTCGCAAACAGTTGCATTCAGGAAATGCTACAAAGATGATTGTTGTAGCTGACGGAGATATAATTAGGAATGATATTCAAGGCTTTGGTTCGGGTTTTGAAGCATTACCATTAGGTTATGATCGTTATATGGATAAACAATTCGGTAATGGTACATTTGTGCTTAATGCAATTAATTACTTGGCTGATGATGAGGGCTGGATGTCTTTGAGGGGTAGAGAATGGAAATTGCGTTTACTTGATAAGCAAAGTATTAGAACTCAAAAAACATATTGGCAATTTATGAATATGGGATTACCTATAATCTTATTAATAATTTTTTCTTTTGCTTATCAGTTAATTCGCAAAAAACAATATTCTTAATAGTGTTTTGAGTTTTAAATATTAAAAAATAATCATAACTTTGTAGCTATCATTAATAAATTTAATTCTATGAAATTCGTTGTTTCTTCGTCCACTTTAGTGGAGCATTTGCAGGTACTTTCACGTGTTATCAGTAATAAAAACACATTACCTATAATGAACTATTTTTTGTTTTCATTAGAGGGATCAAAACTAACTATTACAGCTTCAGATCAAGAGATTACGATGCTTTCTACTATTGAAGTTGAAAACAAGGGTAATGATGGTCGCATAGCAATTTTACCAAAATATTTATTAGATATTTTACACGAATTGGGCGATCAACCATTGGCATTCGAAATAGACGAAAGTAATTATTCTATTGTTATCAAAAGCGCAAAAGGTAAGTATAGTTTCATAGGGCACGAAACTGAAGAATATCCTGCATTTCGTCAATTAGAAGGGGATGTAAGTTCAATATCAATACCATGTCCACTTTTATTGGAAGGATTATCTCAAACATTGTTTGCAGTTGCTAATGATGATTTGCGTCCAATAATGACTGGTGTTTGCTTTGATATTACAACTGATAGCTTGAATTTAGTCAGTACAGATGCTCACACATTGTCACGTTTTAAACTAAATGATATAAAGTCTGAAACTAATATAAATTTTGTGTTGCCACAAAAAGCAGCATCTTTGATTAAAAATGTCTTATCAAAGGAGACAGGAGATGCTTCAATGAAATTTGATGACAAGAGTATATTTTGTGAAATATCAGATTATATTTTGGTTTGTAGACAAATAGAAGGAACATATCCTAAATATAATTCGGTTATCCCTCAAGACAATCCAATTAAGGTTATTGTTGATAGATTATCTCTTTTGTCAGCGATTCGTCGTGTATCTGTTTGCACAAATCAAGGTAGTAGTTTGATGAGGGTATCTATCAGTAACGGAAATATTTATTTATCGGGTCAAGATATTGATTTTTCTGTATCAGGAGAAGAAAATGTATCATGTCAGTATGATGGCGAAGCTATTGAAATAGGTTTTAAGGCTATTTTGCTAATTGATATGTTGTCAAATATGTCAGCTTCAGATATTGTAATCGAATTATCTGATAAAACACGTCCTGGTATATTTAGCCCGCTAAATCAAGCAGAAGGAACAGAGGCTTTGATGTTATTGATGCCAATGATGATATAATATTGATAAAGATGAATTTAAGTCTTAAAAATCCTATTATTTTTTTTGATCTGGAAACTACAGGTATTGATATAGTAAAAGATAGAATAGTAGAAATATCGTATTTAAAGGTGTATCCTAACGGAAGAGAAGAAACTAAAACTATTCGTGTCAATCCCGGTATGCCAATACCTAAGCAGGCTACAGAAGTTCACCATATTACAGATGATGATGTAAAAGATTGTCCAAGCTTTAAGATGGTAGCAAAAGAGTTGGCCAGAGATTTTGAAGGATGTGATTTGGCCGGTTATAATTCGGCGCGTTTTGATTTACCTCTTTTAGCCGAGGAATTTTTGAGAAATGAAGTAGATGTTGATCTGTCGAAACGTAAAATGGTAGATGTTCAAACTATATTTCATAAAATGGAGCAACGTAATTTGTCTGCTGCATATAAGTTTTATTGTAATGCAGATTTGGTGGGAGCACATGGTGCAGAAGCCGATACTAAAGCTACTTATGAGGTGCTTAAATCGCAATTGGATCGCTATGATAATCTTCAAAATGATATTAATTTCTTGTCCGAATTTTCATCTCAAAATAAAAATGTTGACTTTGCAGGAAGAATCGTTTATAATGAAAAAGGTGAGGAGATAATTAATTTTGGAAAATATAAGGGTCGTTTGGTTGTTGATGTTTTAAAAGAAGACATGGGATATTATGGTTGGATAATGGGAGCTGATTTTCCTTTGTCAACAAAACGAGTTTTTACAGAAATTAAATTGCGCAATTTTAACAGATAACGTTTGCATAAAGATGATTTTTGTTTTAGCATTCAATAAAGTAAAAAAAAACACACATAATTCATAAAAAGTTATAATTTTGTAGCTTGCCCGGTATAATTATCGAGCAAGCTATATTTTTTAAAATCAAATACATAATCAAATATATCATGGTTTTAAATACTAAGTTAAGATTAATATTGACTACATTATTGTTGTCCTTATTTGTTGTAAGTAATGCCATTACTGTTTATTATAAAGATACAAATAGTTGGGGTGGAGTAAATGGGCATGTTTGGAATGCTAGTGCCTCCTCCGAAAATACTGGTTTCCCGGGTAAACAATGGATTTTGAAATGTGTTGACGGTGGTGATACTTGGTATAAATATGAGTATCAAAGTACATCTATGAATCTGAAATTGACTAAATTTTCTGATTCAAATGTAGGTACAGGAGATATTGGTCCTTTAACAACTGACTGTTGGATTGAAGGAACTTCCTCAACTCCACATACTGATCCCATTACATTGGCTAATTTAGAGAGTCTGACATTTACAACATCTGTTGCTATAACATTCGCTTCTGATGCGTTGGCCGGGTGGAGTACTTATTTACCTACAACAACATCAGACAATGAAAACTATTCTCTTACTTATTTGTACGGAACCGGATCCGGAATAGATGTGTGGTACGATACTACTAAAAAGAAGTACGTGTCAACTGGAGAAATAATCGGATATAGTGCATCATATATTGGTCAGGTAGTTACGTTTACATGGAATATTACTAGTGAAACATTATCGGTTACAGGCTTTAG
The DNA here is from genome assembly GCA_022708465.1 of Bacteroidota bacterium. Classification (GTDB taxonomy): domain Bacteria; phylum Bacteroidota; class Bacteroidia; order Bacteroidales; family Paludibacteraceae; genus Enterocola. Next base: position 8,821 of record JAKIYQ010000046.1, read on the forward strand.
TATTGTGCCTGATATTCCAACTCCTCATTATCTTGGCGATATAATTAATTTGACTGCTGAAAATGGAACAGGACCTACATATACTTGGTATAAATCTACAGATGATGGTGCTACGTATTCTGTTATAACTGGTGAAACTACAGAAATGCTAACAGTGTTCGCAGATAGAAAAACCAAATACAAATGTGTTGATGATGGGACTTCAGGGTATACTACTTATGATATAGAACCTATAATCAAATGCGATCCGCAAAATACAACCATTGAATTTACAGAAGATTTTGGCACTGTTGCACAAAGTGACGGTGGTAAAGGTGATGGTTTTTGGGATAAGGGACGCACAACAAGCTCTTACGTGCCATATACTTCTAAAGCAGAGTGTGTACCAATTAAAAATTCAGGCGAATATGCAGTAGTTGCTAATGCAAAATGGTGTGGTTGTTCAAATCCTTCTGATTATCTTAATACTTGTGATTGTGATGGCGGATACTGGTTTAGAAGTGATAATTTATATGATCATACCCAAGGTGGACTTGTTGGTGGTGTGTATGGAGGTATGCTATTAGTTAATTGCGCCGATGGTACCGCAAATGACAATGATATCTTATACGAACGTGAAGTTACTGGTATTTGTACCGACACTTATATTCGATTTTCCGCTTTTATCGCTAATGCAGCGAAAGAGGGTTCTACAGATCCAATAAAGGTAAAATTTATTTTATGGAATAGCACTAAGACTGTCAAGTTGGCAGAATACACGGAAACAAATTTGTTGTTTAGTGCAGGTTGGAAAGAAGTTTCTGCAATGTTTAATACGGGCTTGAATACTACCGTTATAATACAAGTTATAAACAAAGCCGGTGCCGGTGTAAATGGAAATGATTTATTGCTTGATGATTTGACCTTTAGTTTGTGTACTCCGGAAGCATTGTTATACGCAGATTATGCTCATTTAAACGAAAATGCCACAGGTTTGTGTGGATCAAGTTTAAATTTAGAAGCAGTAACACCTGAAGGCGTTTTTGTCAGTCCATATTACTTATGGCAAAAAGAAACATCTGAAGACGTGTGGGAAGAAATAACAGGAGCTTCAGGAGCATCAAGTACTTGTTCTGTAATTGCTTCAGATACAGAAACAAAATATCGCGCAATTGTTGCCAATAATCAAACTGTTGCAGAATCTGTAGCATCAGGTGGTATTGTTGGTGCATGTGGATTGTATGTTATTACCAATAGCGCAACTGTTACATGTGGATATCCAACTGTTTCTATGTCAATTAATGCACCTGAAGTTTGTTTAGGAGACCAAGGTGTATACACAATGACTGTTTCAAATCCATTATCTGTTGATTTAACAAATGTTGTTTGGAAATTTGCATGGCCTCCTGCAATTCATGGAGCCGAAATTATCAATGTTTCTACAGGTAGCTGCAGTGCTCCGGCATACGAATGGACAATTCCATTTTTGGGATCCGGTGCTACAGAAACCATGACTTACGAAGCTACTGCAATATCAAGTGGGCTTGCAGTTAGTTCGGCTGTTGCAAAAATGTATTTACAACAAATAAATGGAGGTTCTATTTACGGAGAAATGACAAGTCCTTCTAAGGATGAAAAAGAAATATGGGTAAGTTCTGAAGAGCCATATACAGTTACCGGTGGAGGTAGCTATTGTGCAGGTGGTGAAGGCTTTAATATAGGATTAGCATCCTCTCAAAAGTATACTAAATATCAATTAAAGCGAGATGGAGTTAATGTTGGCGATGAAGTAATTGGCGATTGGGGAGCAATAGATTTTGGGAAACAAACTGTTGCCGGCACATATACTGTAACAGGTGATAATATTTGTGGAGTACATGATATGTCTAATGATGTTACAATCACAGTTAATGATATACCTACAATATCGATATCATCAGCTGCCGAGTGTGATTTAGATTTATTACATTATCATTTAGAAGTAACAGTAAGTGAAGGTACAGTAACAAGTACTGCAGGTACAGTGGTTGATGAAGGCGGTAATGTATGGTCAATTAGTTCAGTACCTACAGGTACAAACATAACTGTTACAGTAGAAACAGGAGCATCATGTAGTGAAGACCTGGCAGTAACAGCACCTGTTTGTTCATGTCCAACAATAGCTGCTCCTGTAAGTACGGGAGATCAGTCTTATTGTGCAGGAGGTACAATCCCGACATTGGAAGTTAATAGTGTACCGGCAGGAATAGAGGTAGATTGGTACGAAGCATCTACAGGTGGAGTGGCAGTTGCAACAAACACCTTAACTTATACTCCGTTAG
>JAKIYQ010000103.1:0-2348 GCA_022708465.1 Bacteroidota bacterium
CATGATGAAGCAGGGGTATCAAAATGGCAAATGGAATATTATTACTTTCAGAATTGGCAAAAAGTCATTATCATTGAGACATCTTGTTCCATTAGGTTTTGTGCTTGGGATAATTGGATGTGGAGTCTTAGGAATTTTTAATCCTATATTTTGGCATTTATTTCTTGCGGTTTTGATATTGTATCTAGTACTCGGGGTGATGTTTTCCTTAAAGAAGACGAATAATCTCGCCTATGTTATTCAGATGCCATGGCTATTTATGCTTTTACATTTATCTTATGGAATTGGTTCGCTGTTATCGATTTGTAACATTAGTAAAAGAAAGGCTCATACATAAAATATTAATCCAATATAACAAGGGGATACAAATGTCATTATTGTATACAATAGAAACAAAGCTAAGAAAACAACCGAAATTGAAAAGATTGCTAAAGAATGTCTATCAGTATATAGGTCAAATTGCTAGTGATAGGGAGACTTCGCCAGCGTCTATTAAATGTGTTTCAAACACTAAATATGAACATTTGTTTGGCTATTACGACAAAAGCCCTTGGAATAAGAACGGAGACAGAATCATTTACTTAAGGGTCAAAAATGCAAGCAAAGTTACAGCTTCTGATATACCAGCAGAGATAATCATAAAGGATGTTATGACAGAAATAGAGACATCCATGGCAACAACTCGGTCATGGAATGTTCAGCAGGGATGTATGTTGCAATGGCTTGGTCCAGACTTCGAGACGAAGATAATATTTAACGATTTCAGAAGAGGAAAATATTGCGCTGTTATCTTCAGCATCAATACTAAAGAAGAGAGAATTATTGATGCACCCGTGTATTCAGTTAGTCAGGACGGAATGCTAGCTTTGACACTGGATTTCTCAAGACTTCATACGCTTCGCCCTGGTTATGGATATATGAACGTTCATGATAGTACTAAAGACCAGAAGTGCCCTAAGTCTCCCTGTATTTGGGCTATAGATTTGGTAACAAATAGAGTTATCCCAATTCTAACATATAAACAGTTATTTGACTTTGAGCATAAAGATAGCATGAATCGAGCCTTCCATAAGGTAAACCATATTATGATTAACCCTTCTGGAACCCGCTTTATGTTTCTGCATAGATGGATTAAAAACGGTGTTAAATATGATAGGCTTTTGACTTGCAAAATGGATGGCAAAGATATGTACAACTTGCTTGATGAGGATATGGTATCGCATTGCAATTGGAAGGATGATAATACAATAATAACTTATGCACATACATATGAATTTGGTGATCATTATTATATCTTACATGATAAAAGTAGTAAAAGGGAAGTAGATAAAAACCTTCCTGATGTCGATGGGCATCCATCTTATTCCCCTAATGGGAAATATATTATCACAGACAGCTATCCCAATTTTAGACGAAAGCAAAGGTTGTATTTGTATGATATACAGACTCAGTTATGCAAACAAATTGCAGAGGTATATTCCAGCAAGCCATACATAAATGATACAAGATGTGACCTGCACCCTCGCTGGAAACGGGATTCTTCTGAAATATGTTTCGATGGTGCACAAGGTAAGTATCGGCAAGTTTATACTTTAAAGATTAGTAATTGGTGAGCAAAATCATTGAGCATGACAACTGTTGCTATATATCGATACAAATGTGATGTTCTTTTTCTTCATTTTACTTAGCAATTATTCAGTGGTCAGGCTTATCCTCGTTTATTAAGATGGATTAATGGAAAATATTGTAAATGAAAAACAGAAGCATTTTATATAATATTAAGCCTACTGTAAGCGTTATTATTCCATGCTACAATGCAACGCATACAATTGTTAATACCTTAAACTCTTTGGAAAGACAAAAATACAAAGACTTCGAAGTTATAGTTATTAATGATGGTTCTGCAGATAATTTGGATAAAACAATTAAAGAATACAGGTTCTACAGTAGTTTAACAATTAATTATATTGAGCAAAATAATAGTGGAGTGAGTGTTGCGAGGAATACAGGTTTGGACAACGCAAAAGGAGAATATATTGTATTTCTTGATTCGGATGATATATATCATTGTAATTTTATTGCTGCACTTTATCAAACCTTAAAATATCTAAATGTTGATACAGTCTATTGTTTATTTTCGCGAGATATTAGGAGAATATCGATAGAAGAGGATAGTTTCCCTGCCAGCTGTGTTGAACGTTTAACTGCAAATGAGTTGATGTGTAATTTCATGTATAAGCCTATGCCTATGGGATTTTGGACATTCATATATAAGAGATCAATTATTGAGAATAATAGTATTAGATTTACGCCAAATGCAAAATATGGCGAAGATCTGGAATTTACGT
>JAKIYQ010000104.1:0-2316 GCA_022708465.1 Bacteroidota bacterium
ACGCATACTTGGATGCAATATATTTTTGTCCCCATCACCCGGATAAAGGTTATCCTGAAGAGCGTGTTGAATATAAGATTGATTGTAGTTGTAGGAAGCCAAAGCCGGGAATGCTTTTAAAGGCTGCTGAAGATTTTAATATTGACATGTCTGAATCTTTTATGATAGGAGATAGGCCTCAAGATATTCAGGCAGGGAATGCTGCGAATGTTAAAAGCAGTATTTTAATCGAAACAAATGTATCAAATGCATTGCTAAATGCTGTTAAAGAATTAGCTTTGTAACTTGTGCGGTTATATATTAATTATTACGATTGTAAACTATATGATAATATCTCGTACTCCCTTACGTATTTCATTTGCAGGTGGTGGCTCCGATTTGCCAAGCTTTTATCACCATGAACAAGGTGCTGTTCTTAGTACCTCAATAGATAAATATATTTATTTGGCTGTTCATGAGTTTTTTTATCCTAATCAGACCTTACTGAAATATTCAAAGACCGAATTGGTTAATAATGTATCTGACATTCAGCATCCTATTTTTAGAGAATGTTTGTCGATGCTTAACTTATCAGGTTTGGATATTGCCTCAATGGCAGATGTACCTGCGGGTACAGGTCTTGGCTCGAGTAGTTCATTTACAGTTAGTCTGTTAAATGTTTTACATGCTTATAAACGTCATTATGTATCAGCCGAGTATTTAGCAAAAACAGCTTGCGAGATAGAAATAGGCAGACTCGGCGAGCCGATTGGTAAACAAGATCAATATGCAGCTGCTTATGGAGGTTTGAACTTTATTCGTTTTAATGGAGATGACTCTGTGGATGTTGAAAAAATAATTATGGATCCAGATGCCAAAAAGCAGTTAGAGAATAATTTGATAATGATATATACAGGCCAAACTCGTTCGGCAAGCAATATTCTTAAAAATCAAAATAAAGAAATGAGTTCTGAAGCAAAACGCCATATAGTTCATCAAATGGTAGAAATGGCCTTTGCTTTAAAAGATGTATTGCAACAAAACAAAATAGATGAATTTGGGAAAATTTTGCATGAAGGTTGGATTTTGAAACAATCTTTATCACAAGGAATATCAAATCAGGATATTAATGACTTGTATGAAAAAGGCATTAAGGCAGGAGCATTAGGTGGCAAATTATTGGGTGCGGGAGGTAGTGGTTTTTTGTTGTTTTATTGTCCACAAGAAAAACAAGATACATTTAGACAAAAAATGTCAGAAAATAAGGAGTTGGCATTTAAGTTTGATAATTCAGGTTCTAAAATAATTTACATAGCAGAATAGAATATGAAAAAAGATTACTCGGAAAACATTAAGTTGTATTTAGACAAACTTAAAAAGACTATAGATATATTAGATCTTGAACAATGGAATAATTTTATTAATCTTTTAGAAGATGCTTGCGAAACCGGCAAACAGATTTTTATTATGGGAAATGGGGGTTCTGCAGCTACGGCATCGCATTATGTATGTGACTTTAATAAGGGCATTTCTTATGGTAAAGAAAAAAGATTTAAAATGATTTGTTTGAACGATAATGTTCCTACAATGATGGCATATTCTAATGATGTGTCATATAACGAAGTTTTTGTTGAACCGCTTAAGAACTTTTATAATCAAGGTGATTTAGTAATTGGCATTTCAGGCTCAGGTAATTCTAAAAATGTTGTAAAGGCTATGGAATGGTCTAATGAGAATAATGGAGTTACAATTGCTATTACAGGTTATAATGGTGGTTTGTTAAAACAAATTTGCAAACACAATGTACATGTGCCAATAAATGATATGCAAATATCAGAAGATTTACACTACATCTTGTGCCATTGTATAATGCAAGTTTTAGGAGGCTATTGTTAATTATGATTTCGATAGTAATTCCATTATATAATAAAGCACAAAGTATTGCTAATACAATTAAATGTATTCAAAATCAGACATATCAAGATTTTGAGATAGTTGTTGTTGAAGGTTGGTCAACGGATGGTAGTACGGAAATAATAAAAAAAATAGCTACAGAAGAACCCCGTTTAAGAGTTTTAATGCAAGTCAACAGAAAAGGTGTTACACCTGCTCGTAACGAAGGTGTACAAGCAGCTAATTATGAACATATAGCGTTTATTGATGCTGATGATTATTGGGAGCCTACCTATTTGGAAACCTTAGTCAAACTGATGCACGATTTTCCAACGGCTGGCATTTGGGGCTTTAGTTATGGTATTATGACTGGCACTGATAAAACGCTCAATAAAGCGATTATACCAGCGCAATTCCGAGGCATTTTGGAAAATCCTTGGGTAT
>JAKIYQ010000047.1:0-10915 GCA_022708465.1 Bacteroidota bacterium
GTTTCTTCTGCTTTAGAAACAGCAACTGCTACTACTCTTCTATCAGATATACTAACTTTTGCCTTTTCCATCAACAACTTTAATTTGTATACCTGATCTATAGATGCATTACCATTTCTTACACTACATAGTGTTCTGTAATATCTTCTAACTATTTCATTTTTAGCAGCAATTGACACAACCTCATCGTCAATTATACAATTTCCGGCCATGTTTACACCCATATCTGTTGGAGATTTATATGGGCAACTGCCCACTATACGTTCAAACATTGCCGTTAATACAGGAAATATTTCAACATCACGATTGTAATTAACAGCTGTTTCTCCGTATGCCTCCAAATGGAATGGATCAATCATGTTTACATCATTCAAGTCTGCAGTTGCAGCTTCATAAGCCATATTTACAGGATGCTTTAATGGCAAATTCCAAATTGGGAATGTCTCAAATTTTGCATATCCTGCTTTAATTCCTCTTTTATTATCATGATACAATTGAGATAAACAAGTTGCCATTTTACCACTTCCGGGACCTGGGGCAGTAACAACTACCAAAGATTTGGAAGTCTCAATATATTCGTTTTTTCCATAACCTTCATCACTAACAATAAAAGAGATATTAGAAGGATATCCTTGAATAGGATAGTGGCGATAAACTTTTAAACCTAATGCTTCAAGCTTTTTCTGATAGGCCACAACAGCAGGCTGATCTTCAAATTGAGTCAATACCACACTACTTACATATAGTTCATATCCGCGGAAAGCATCAATTAATCTAAGAACATCAACATCGTAAGTAATGCCTATATCTTCTCTTAATTTATTTTTTTCGATATCTGCTGAATTGATTACAATAATAATCTCAGCATCCTCCTTTAAATTTACCAACATACTAATCTTGCTATCCGGTTCGAATCCGGGCAAAACACGTGAGGCATGAAAATCATCAAATAATTTTCCACCAAATTCCAAATACAATTTACCTCCGAAAAAAGCTATGCGCTCTGCAATTTTGTGAGATTGCGTTTGAAGGTACATTTGGTTGTTAAATCCGAGCTTTTGCATAATAATAGTATATCTTTTTTATCAAATTTAAACCCATCTACCATCTGAGCGTATCAGAGCAATAAGATGCTCTACCGCTTGTTCTTCGGGAATATTCTTCTCTACACATTGTTGTCCCCTATAAAGACTTACACGACCGACCCCGGCTCCTACGTATCCATAATCAGCATCCGCCATTTCGCCGGGTCCGTTAACAACACAACCCATAATACCAATCTTAAGTGATTTTAAATGAGATGTAGCTGCCTTAATTTTTTCAATTGTAGATTCAATATCAAATAAAGTTCTACCGCAACTTGGGCACGAAATGTATTCAGTCTTAGTAATACGCGCACCTGTTGCTTGCAGTATTCCATAAGATAAAGAGTTTACAATATCCGCTGCTATGTTTGGTGCCACAATTCTTATTCCATCTCCTAAACCATCAATAAAAAATGGTCCAAGTTCGATGGAAGCCTCTATTTGCAAAGTTTCTAAATCAGAAGTATTATACACCCTTGTTAACACAACAGGTTGTTTGTTATTCTTAGATTTTAGATTTGCAAAGAACAAACGACCTTCACCCAAAGCATTATCACTTGACAACACGCAATCAAGTACTCCATTAGGCAAAGTTTCTTCTGCAGTAAGTACCAATGGGACTTGATTCCTCCCAAAAGAACCAACAGCCAAAGTTTCTCTCCGACTATATTGCTCGGGATTATATAAATTTTCATCAAAACCTGCGATTATAGCAGCTTTGCTCTTTCTACTGATGAAATCGACTATTTTTTTAGCTACCGGAATTTCTGCAACCGGTGACTCACTTAAAGATACCCTGATCGTATCACCTAAGCCGTCAGACAATAACGTTCCTATTCCAACCGCAGATTTAATACGGCCGTCTTTTCCACTTCCTGCTTCAGTAACTCCAAGATGTAGTGGGAAATTCATTCCTTCTTCCTGCATTCTTCTTGCCATCTGTCGCACAGTTTGGACCATTACACGAGTATTAGATGCCTTGACTGAAATAATTACATTACTAAAATTTTCTCTCTTACATATACGTAAAAACTCCATACAAGATTCAGTCATACCTTCGGGAGTATCACCATATTTTTCTAGAATTCTTTTATTAAGTGAACCATGATTAACTCCTAATCTAATAGCTGTATTATGTTGTTTGCATAAATTCAGAAATGGAACAAACTTATGCTCTATTTCATCGATTGAATTAGCATAATTGCCGGGATTAATTCTTACTTTTTCAACGTGAAGCGCAGCTTCATCTGCAACTTTTGAATTAAAATGTACATCAGCAACCAAAGGCGTGTTATAAGAACGTTTATTAAGTTCTTCGCGTATTAAAGCCATGTTTTTGGCTTCGCGTTCACCTTGTGTTGTTAATCGCACTAATTCACTGCCCGCTTTTATTAAATCGACAGTCTGATTTACAGAGGCTTCAGTATCCATAGTAGAAGTATTCAGCATAGACTGAATGCGTATAGGATTATTTCCTCCTATACATACATTGCCGACTTTTACTACACTCGACTTTCTGCGAATATAATTAATCATACTTTTTTTTTATAAATATGACACCAAGCTACTCATTTTCATTGAGTTCGAGCCCTTTATCAATATTGTTTTACCTATTATTGGATTTTCTTTTAAGTAATTCGCAAATGCTTCTGTATTCTCAAAACACTTAAATTCGTTCTTTGTTGCAGAAAAATTCTTACCTAAAAGATATACATCATGAACGCCTATTTTCTCGATTAAATGGACTATATTTTGATGTTCCGTCAGACTAGTTTCTCCCAATTCAAACATATCCCCCAACACTACACATTTAGAAGTTGCATCAATCTTAGCAAAATTCTGCAATGCTGCATCCATGCTTGTAGGATTGGCATTGTAGGCATCTATTATAAGCGTGTTATCATTTGTTTTACAAAGTTGAGAACGATTATTTGTAGGAAAATAGGATTCTATGGCAATCTTAATCTTATCATCAGAAACATTAAAATAACGACCTACACATACAGCAGACATAACATTTGCCAGATTATAATCGCCTATTAAATTAGTATTAATTTCTATTGAGCCATTAATCGTATTGTATTGTACCTTCAGATAAGGAGTTACGCCAATAAGTGATCCTGAAACATAATTAGAATCAGATATTCCGTATGTAATAGTATCCAAATCTGTTGCCATCTTGTTAAGATATGGATTATCTGCATGCAAAAACACCTTTCCCTTACTCATTCTCAGGTATTCATATAATTCGCCTTTTGTTTTCATAACCCCCTCAAAAGAGCCAAAGCCTTCTAAATGAGCCTTTCCAACATTAGTTATCAGTCCGTAATTAGGCTTCGATATATTAACCAATGACTCAATTTCACCAGGGTGATTAGCGCCCATTTCTACCACAGCCATATCATGTTCATTAGTTAAACGAAGTAAAGTAAGAGGTACACCAATATGATTATTTAAATTTCCTTGAGTATATAATATGTTATATTTTTGAGACAATACGGCAGACACCAATTCTTTAGTGGTAGTCTTGCCATTGGTACCTGTAATACCAATTATTGGAGTTCCTAATTTTTCCCGATGAAATCGAGCTAAATCTTGTAATGTTTTTAAGCAATCTTCTACTAGTATACAACGTTCATCGCTAAAGTAATCTTTGTCATCAATCACAGCCATTGCACAGCCTTGCTCAAATGCCTTTGACACATAAGCATTACCATTAAAATTAGCACCTCTCATTGCAAAAAATAGCGAGCCCTTAGGGCAGTTTCGGCTATCAGTCGAAACTTGCTTGCAACGTTCGAAACACTCATATAACTGCTCGATTTCCATTTTATCGTTATTTTTGACAAAAGTACTGCAATATTTCTAACTTTGACAATCCTTGAGGTTTTTTATTTTTAGAATAAAAAAAATAATGACTAACTTTGACCAAAATTACACGCCAGTTATGCATAAAAGAGTTCCGTTATTGTGTGGATTGAGTATACTCATTTCTACTATTTTTTCAGCTTGTTTAACAGAGCCTTCTACATCACAAGAGGCACATATTCAATCTTTTTATTTCAATGCAAATGATTCTGCACCGGATATAAGTAGTATAACTTTCACGGTAGACACAACAAATCTTATTATTTTTAATACAGATTCTGTTGCGTATGATTCTAACATAAGTCAGATTGTTCCGGTGATAGTAGGATACGGCAGTTTTTCAGGCATCACTGTAAATTCTATTACATGGAATCAAACCGATTCTTTAGATTTTAGAAATCCTGTAAGTATAACCGTTACGGCTGCCGACAAAAAAACATCCCACACATACAATGTTGTAGTAAACAAGCACAAAGTTAACCCGGATAGCATCGTATGGACAAAAACAGTTGACGCTATCGCTCAAATAGATAATATCAAAGCAACGCAGGCCTTTTATGTCGAAAATAAATTATTCTGTGCTATTCAATCAGAAAATCGTAGCGACATATACGTAGCAGATACGGAAACTAATTGGAGTTCTGATATTAATAGTACAATAGAATTTAATGTCAGGTCAATAACAGTGAGAGAAAACGATATCGTTATGCTTACAAACGATGGTTCGGCAATGTATAGTTGGAATCCTACAACAAAAGCATTAGAACAATTGGCAAATGCACCTGAAGGATATGAAATCAAAGATTTAATCGGATACATAGACGACGAAATTTGGGCTATCTCTATAAACAATGGCATTAAGACAATCTTAAGCTATAGTAACAACGAATGGAATAACATATCTGATGCATCAATAGAAACAGAGGGATTTCCTGTTGAAGGCTCTGCAAAAATGCAATGGAACAACACAATGCCATACTTGTTAGGAGGTTCAAACGCATCAGGAGTATTGCAAAATTGTGTGTTTTCTACCGAAAATGGTAAATACTGGACCAATCTTATCAAATCACCTAATTATGGATTTGGCAATCGCAAAGATGCTGCTGCAATATATCTAGACAACAAAATATTTATATTTGGAGGAAGCAATGGCAGTACAATTGTCAGCACTACATACCTGTCACACGATAATGGTTTCAGTTGGTCGAATGCTTTAGAATATCAAGAATTACCTACTACATACACAGATAAAACAGGCATAAGTGCTGTAGTTGACAACCAAAATTACATTTGGCTTATTGGGGGTAAAGATGAAAACGGATCTTTTCACACAGATGTATGGAAAGGTCGAATCAATAAATTTGATTTCTTACTGCAATAATATAAATGGAACGCATTGCTTTATTTCCAGGCAGTTTTAATCCGTTTACAAAAGGGCATGAGTCTATAGTTAGCAGATCACTAAGCATATTTGACAAAATAATTATTGCTATAGGTGTAAATGGAGATAAAAACATTGAATTCATCGATAAAAGAATGGATTCTATAAGACAATTATATATAGATAATCCACGTGTTATTGTTGTAAATTACGAAACTCTCACAGCAGATGTAGTAAAAAAATATAATGCCAACTGCATCATTAGAGGTATACGTAATGGTAAAGATTTAGAGTACGAAACAAATATAGCAGAAGTCAATTACTCATTTTTTGGAGTAGAAACAATCTTTATGCTCAGTGAACCAAATCTTAAAAAGGTTTCATCAAGTATAGTACGAGAATTGCAAAAATACGGTAAAGACGTTTCTTCCTACCTACCAAATAAATAATAATTACAAATTATTTGCGTTAGAAATCTTATTGACACGCGCAGAATGGCGACCTCCTTCAAAGTCAGTAGTCAAAAAGGACTCAATCATAATTTCAGCCTCAGCCAATGAAATAAAACGAGCAGGTAATGATATAATATTTGCATCATTATGTTTTCGAGCTAAAAGAGCTATCTCGTTTTTCCAACATAATGCAGCACGAACATTACGATATTTATTAGCCACCATACTAACGCCATTACCGGTTCCGCAAATAGCTATGCCAAAATCAAACTTTCCTGCATTAATTTCGGCAGCCATCGGATTAATCATATCAGGATAATCAACACTATCAGCAGAGAATGTTCCAAAATCTTTCAATTCGAACAATTTTGCTCCAAAATACTGTTTAATCTCCTCTTTCAATTCATAACCGGCGTGGTCACAAGCAATAGCAACACTTAAGGTGTCTAAATCTTTCATATACATCAAGGTTTAAAGGTTTACCTATTCGGGGATATACTATCCCTTGTAAAACAAGAGCAAAGATAGCTCAAATCAATGACAAAAAAGCAAAAGAATTTTATTTATTTCAATAATTATTATGCAATTATTGAGATAAAACTAAGAAGCCGTGTTCTTTCAAATCTTCCCAAAATAAAGGATACGATTTAGATACAACATTAGGGTTGTTGATTAAAATATTTTGTAAGCACATAGCTGCAGGAGCAAATGCCATTGCCATCCTATGATCATCATAAGTATCTATACTGAACTCGCCTGAAGTTTCTATTTTTAAACCGTTCCAAGACAATTCTCCGATTCCGATTTCCTCTAGCTTAAATCCCATTTTTGCACATTCTTTTTTCAAAGCAGCAATTCTGTCTGTTTCTTTTATTTTTAATGATTGCAATCCACAAAAATTAAATTGTACTCCCAAAAGGCAACATGTAACTACTATGGTTTGAGCCAAATCAGGACAAGAATTAAAGTCGTAGAACAGCTTTTTTACAGGAGTTGATGTTTTTTTTATCCGCACATTACCATTAAGATACTCAGTTTGTACTCCTAATGATTCAAATATTGTTGCTACCACAGAATCCCCTTGTAAACTATTCTTTGATAGACCTATTAGTTCAAGTTCGGCATTTTCAGTTAGCGAAATTATTTCGTACCAATATGATGCTGCAGACCAATCATTTTCTACTATATAAGATGTATTCGAATATTTCTGTGGAAATATTTTTATCACATTATCATGCCATACTGTAGAAACCCCAAAACTTTCCATCATAGATAAAGTCATCTTAATGTAGGGCTTTGAACTAATTTTTCCGTTCAAATACATATTGATCCCATTTTGAGTATATGGGGCAATCATAAGTAATGCCGATATATACTGGCTACTAACACTGCCGTCAATTTCAATATCACCACCAATTAGGCTATGACCCTTTATTCTTAATGGAGGAAATCCCTCTTCGTTAAGATATTCAATATCTGCTCCTATGTTCCTTAAGGCATCAACTAAAATCTTAATAGGGCGATGTAACATTCGTTCTGATCCGGTAATTTGCCATTCGCCTGCCTTAAGAGACAAGTAAGCAGTTAAAAATCGCATTGCAGTTCCGGCAGCACCAACATTTATCTCGTTTTTAAAAGAAGACAATGCAGCAACAACTGCATCTGTATCATCACAACAAGATAGATTTTTTACATCAGAACTTCCGGACAAAGCTTTTAAAATTAATGCTCTGTTTGAAATACTTTTAGAAGCCGGTAATATTACGCTTCCGGATATCTTTTTTGATAATATAATACAATTTGATTTCATTTTTGTCTACAATGCCCACAAAAATATAAAAAAAGGAGCAAAACGGCATCGTTTTATTTATTTTTAAGACATGTTGTCAAATTATGAATTTGCCATTTTAGATATTCTGATTAATTTTGCATCGTGGGTAACAAGGGAGTGACCACATAAAAAATTATTAAAGAGAGAAGTTTTTAAACAATAAATCATTTAACTATTTTCAAACATGGCAAATTTAGATTTAAGCAAGTATGGCATTAACGGAGCCATTGAAGTATTACACAATCCTTCATTTGATGTTTTGTATGCAGAAGAGACAAAACCCGGTTTAGAAGGTTTTGAAAAAGGTCAAGTAACAGAGTTAGGAGCAGTAAACGTTATGACAGGTGTTTACACAGGTCGTTCTCCTAAAGATAAATTCTTCGTTAAGAATGAAGCAAGCGAAGATAGCCTATGGTGGACATCTGATGAATATAAAAATGACAACAAACCATGTTCAGAAGCAGCTTGGGCCGACTTAAAAGCTAAGGCAGTAAAACAACTTTCAGGCAAACGTCTATTTGTAATAGATACTTTCTGTGGAGCTAACCCTGCAACACGATTAAAAGTTCGTTTTATAATGGAAGTAGCTTGGCAAGCACACTTCGTAGCAAATATGTTTATTCGCCCAACAGATCAAGAATTAGCTAACTACGGCGAACCTGATTTTGTATCTTTCAACGCAGCAAAAGCAAAAGTTGAAAACTTTAAAGAATTAGGATTAAATTCAGAAACTGCTACCGTATTTAATTTGAAAACAAAAGAACAAGTTATTTTGAACACATGGTATGGTGGCGAAATGAAAAAAGGTATTTTCTCTATCATGAACTACCTTAACCCATTGAAGGGTATAGCTTCTATGCACTGCTCTGCTAACACAGACAAAGCAGGTACTAGTACAGCTATTTTCTTTGGTTTATCAGGAACAGGAAAAACAACTTTGTCAACAGATCCAAAACGTTTACTTATTGGTGATGACGAGCATGGTTGGGACAACGAAGGTGTATTCAACTATGAAGGTGGATGCTACGCTAAAGTTATCAATCTTGATAAAGATAGCGAACCTGATATTTACAAAGCAATTCGTCGCGATGCTTTGCTAGAAAATGTTACTGTTGATGCAAATGGAAAAATTGATTTCAATGATAAGAGCGTAACAGAAAACACACGTGTTTCATATCCTATCGAACATATTGAAAACATCGTTAAACCTGTATCGAAAGGTCCTCACGCAAAACAAGTTATTTTCTTGTCAGCTGATGCTTTCGGAGTATTACCTCCTGTATCGATTTTGACACCTGAACAAACAAAATATTATTTCTTATCAGGATTTACAGCAAAATTAGCAGGTACAGAACGTGGAATTACAGAACCTACCCCAACATTCTCTGCTTGCTTTGGTGCAGCATTCTTAAGTTTACATCCTACAAAATATGGTGAGGAGTTGGTTAAGAAAATGGAAATGACAGGTGCAAAAGCATACTTAGTTAACACAGGTTGGAATGGAACAGGAAAACGTATTTCTATTAAAGATACTCGTGGTATAATCGATGCTATCTTAGACGGAAGTATAGACAAAGCTCCTACAAAACAAATCCCTATGTTTGACTTCAAAGTGCCAACAGCATTACCTAACGTAGATCCTAAGATTTTGGATCCTCGCGACACTTATGCAAGCGCATCTCAATGGGACGAAAAAGCTAAAGATTTAGCAGCACGTTTCATCAAGAACTTTGCTAAATTCGAAGGTAACGAAGCCGGAAAAGCATTAGTTGCTGCCGGTCCTAAATTGTAATTGATTAATCTTTTTATTAATAATAGCCCCGAAGTTTAAGACTTTCGGGGCTATTTATTTATTTAATATGGATGTAAGTTTTACATCCATATTTTACAAAAAAATACTAACTTTGCAGTTAGCATAACATCATACTTTTAAAAACAATAATT
This sequence comes from Bacteroidota bacterium, assembly GCA_022708465.1. Classification (GTDB taxonomy): domain Bacteria; phylum Bacteroidota; class Bacteroidia; order Bacteroidales; family Paludibacteraceae; genus Enterocola. The sequence continues at coordinate 9,562 of JAKIYQ010000047.1, forward strand.
TGATATATGATTGAAGATACCTCATTGATATTACAAGATCTAAAATTCAAAAACACATATACAGACGATTCGATTAAAACTCTGGAGGGACTTGAACATATCCGCTTAAGACCTGGTATGTACATTGGAAAATTGGGTAATGGTGAATATGCTGATGATGGTATTTATGTTCTTTTAAAAGAAGTTGTAGATAATTCTATTGACGAATTTCGTATGAAATTCGGAAACCATATTGACATTAGTATTAATGGTCAAGAGGTTTCTGTCAGAGACTATGGAAGAGGTATCCCACAAGGCAAATTAGTAGATTGTGTATCAATAATCAACACAGGTGGAAAATTCGACTCTCAAAACTTCCAAAAGTCTATTGGATTAAATGGAGTTGGCACAAAAGCTGTAAATGCTTTGTCTTCGCATTTCGTTGCTACGTCATTTAGAAATGGTATGGTAAAGCGTGCGGAATTCACTAATGGCAGATTATCTCAAGAATCTGATTTAGAACCTACAACCGAAAAAGATGGAACTCTTATAACTTTTTCGCCTGACAGCTCTGAAAAATTATTCGGTAATTATCAATTTAAGAACGAATTCATCGAAACAATGCTGCGTAACTACAGCTATTTGAATCCGGGACTTACTCTTAGCTTTAATGGCACAAGGTTTTCGTCAAAGAATGGATTACTTGACCTTCTAAACGAAAACATAACTGCCGAAACCATATATCCAATAGTTCACTTACAAGGCGAGGATATAGAAATAGCGTTTACACACACAGAACAATACGGAGAAGAATACTACTCTTTTGTAAATGGTCAGCATACAACACAAGGAGGTACTCATCAATCAGCATTTCGCGAAGCCTTTGCTAGAACTATAAAAGAATTTTACAATAAGAATATAGATTATGCCGATATTCGAAATGGTTTTTCTGCAGCAATTTCTATAGCAGTTCAAGAACCTGTATTCGAGTCTCAAACAAAGATTAAACTTGGGTCTAAAGACATGGGACCCGATGGACCTTCCGTTAATAAATTTATTTCAGATTTTGTAAAAAAAGAGGTCGATAATTACCTACATAAGAATCCAGAAGTTGCAGACATCTTATTACGCAAGATTTTAGAATCGGAGAAAGAGCGAAAAGCTATTGCAGGCGTTTCAAAACAAGCGAAAGAAAGAGCCAAGAAGGCTAATTTACACAATCGCAAGTTAAGAGATTGTCGTTTCCACCTTAACGAAGGTAAGGATGAAGAAAAGAAATTGGCGAGTTGCATCTTTATTACTGAGGGTGACTCTGCAAGTGGTTCTATAACAAAGAGCCGCGATGTTAATACACAAGCAGTATTCAGTTTAAGAG